>DASUOZ010000412.1:0-2034 GCA_036276375.1 Pyrinomonadaceae bacterium
TCCCGCACCGTCATGACGCGAGAGCAGCAGCGCCTGACGATTCGAACCGGCGGTAACCCAGACCACGTCCGGGTCGATCTCCTTATCTTCGATGAGCGGCAGCACCATTTCACGCGGCAGGCGCGTGGCGATCATGTCTACAGGTCGATTGCTGATGCCGCGCTGAACGTTGTTTCGCACCGTGACGCCGTGGAGCAACGCGAAGTAGTCGATGCGGACGAAACTGCGTTCCATGTTCAGCGAACCGTCGCTGCTGAGGACGAGTCCGCCGGGTGCGATGCCGGCGACGTAGTTTTGCAGTTGATAGATCGAGTTGCGATCGCCCATCGACTGCTTCGGGATCACCGTCGGAATCTTTATCTGCGCCGGCGAAAACGCTTCGGCCGGGAGTTTGAGAAGGTTCCGCAACGTAGCGACATACTCTGTGTATTGCTTGTGCTCCGCTTGCCAGCGATCGAGTTGGACGAAGATTCGTTTGGCGCGGTCGTCGAGACCCGCGGTTGTCTGTTCTTTGCTGAACTTTTTCGGCTGCGACTCCCACAGTTTGCGCTGTTCTTCAATCGCGCGAGCGAGCGCGCCGAGCTCAATATTCAACTCGTCGACATCCCGCTGCCAGTCAGCACGTCGCCGCTCGATCACGCCGAAGAAAGCGTCTGCCGCCGCTTTTCGAACATCTTCCTTCAAGCCGCGCCGCTGCATCTGTTGCAGCAGGATGTGCAGCAGGTTCATGTCACTGTCGCGCAGGTGAACCGACGCGCGTTCGTTGCCGTCGAAATCGAGCATCGCGGTCGGATAGCTCGTGCTCTCGCCTTTGAGGTAGTAAGTGTCCGGCGTGGTCGTTGTGATCAACGGCACGAGCGGATTCACGCCTTTGATTGAATAATCGAGCATCAGACGGCGCTTGGTGATCACGTGATGACCGCCACCCGCGCGACTGCCGAGCAGTTTCACGAGGTTGTAACCCTGGCTGTATATCTTGTCGTCGCTGTTGAAGCCGTGATCGGAAACGACCACGAGCGCAGTGTCATCGGCGTAAGGAGTCTGCTGAATCGCCGCCCACACCTGGCCGATGATCGAGTCTAACTGCCTGAGCACGAAGACCTGCGATTGCGTGTCGTTGTTGTGGTGCGCGATGTGGTCGAAGTCCATCAGCATCAGATCGAGATAACGGACCTTCGGATTGGCGAGCTTCGCAATAAGCTCACGCACCAGTTCATCTCTCACCGCGCTTCGCATGTCGAAGCCCATGGTCCACTCGTCAAACAGCTCCTTGGGCGGCTTAGTGAACCGATTCTGCAAGCCACTCTGCAACGTTGAATAACGTATGCCACGCCCGAACAGCGAGAAAGTAAAGTAGCGCTCCTCGTGCGGAAACGCGTCGCCGAGCAAAGGCAGACGGAGCGAGTCGAGCACCTCGACGCCGCGCATGTCGATGCGCGCGCCGACAACACCGCCGAGGTAAACGGGAAAGAAGTTGAGATAGTCGTACGAGTGCAGGGTGTAACGATCAAACTCGACGTTGCCCTTAATTTGGAGATGCTGGCCTGTTTCGAGCAACGACCACGACGGCGCCGACAAGCTCATGCCGCGCACGTAAAAACTGGAGAGGCGCGAACCGCGCTGGTAGAAGATGTGATCGATCCACGGCAACGTACTTTTGCCGGTGTCATTGTCGCGCTGCTTCACGAGTCGATCGATCAGGTCGTACGGCAGACCGTCGCATTTAATAACCACCAGTCGTTTGGTGTTCGCGGACGCGCTCGTCACGAAAACGAGAGCGATAAGCAGAGCCATCCACAGACTACGCAGAACAAACCGTTCAAGCAGAGGTCTCCTCTGTGTAATCTGTGGACGCCTTTTACAGCCAGTAACGCGATACATCGTTACTGCTGGCCCACCTTGACTGCTGCACCGTTAACTGTGACGGCGATTGGTTGGATTGGTGAGCTGACACCGCGGAGATAATCGGCAGCCAATTCGCGCAACGTCTGATCGACGGCCGGATTTTGCGAGATCCGCAGCAGCTCGTTTTTT
>DASUOZ010000413.1:0-3961 GCA_036276375.1 Pyrinomonadaceae bacterium
GCAGTCGCACATTCCGCCAATCCCGCGCCACCGAGACCGTCACCTCCTCCACCACCTCCGCCACCAGCACCGGCGCCGATGGCTATGGGCGGCGATCAGGGAATGACTGTCGACCTGTCGCGCACCGTGGCGATCACGGCAGACATGGACGCCTTCGCAAAGAGCTACGGATCGATTCAGTTTGTTTCGGGGCCGCTTTCCGGACAGCAGTTTCAGGTCAAGCCTGACGGAGACTACATCGGCCGCGACGGCGGATCGTCACAGATTGTCATCGGCGATCCACGCATCTCGAAACGGCACGTTTGGATCGGCGTCAAGAACGGTCGCGTGGTGATCGAGGATCAGAATTCACGCAACGGCACATTCGTCAACGATCCGAGATCCGCGCGCGTGACCGAAGCGCCACTCAACGCCGGCGACACGGTAATTCTAGGCGAATCGGACGTCGCGCGTTTCGAGTTCCATGCCTGATTGTCAGGTTGCTCTTACGTGACTTTCGTCGTCCTGGCGGAGTCGAAGAGCGCGACGAGTTTTTCGGCGGGCAGGGGTTTACTGAAAAAGTACCCCTGTATCTCGTCGCATCGGAGTAATTGCAGGAACCGTAACTGTTCCTCTGTTTCCACGCCTTCCGCGACCACCCTCAAACGCAGATTGTGAGCGAGTGTGATGATGGCCATGACGATCGCCGCATCGTCCGGATCGGTCGTCGCATCGCGCACGAACGACTGATCGATCTTCAACGCGCCGATCGGCAAACGCTTTAGTGACGCCAGCGAAGAGACGCCGGTGCCGAAGTCGTCGATGGAGATGTTGACGCCCATGTTCCTCCAGCGCGTCAGCACGGTCGCGGCAAACTCGGCGTTCTGAATGATCGAGCTTTCCGTCAGTTCCAACTCGAGATGATTCGGCGCGAGCCCCGACTCGTTGAGTATTCGAATCACGGTCTGCGACAGATCCCGATCGTGAAACTGCCGGCCGGAGATGTTTACGGCCACCTGGACCGGCGCAAAACCTTCATCCTGCCAGCGCCGGTTTTGCTCGCACGCCTGGCGCAACACCCACTCACCGATCGGCACGATCAGGCCCGTGTCTTCGGCCAGCGGAATGAATTCCGACGGCGAGACAAGCCCGAACTGCGGATGCTGCCAACGCACCAATGCCTCAACACCCGTAATCGCCAACGAATCAACCGAAACGCGCGGCTGATAGTGAATCAAAAACTCTTCGTTCTGAATCGCGCGCCGCAGACTCGTTTCCAGCGCGAGCCTGCGCGTGGCAAGCTCGTGCATATCCGCGGTGTAGAACTGGTAGTTTGCGCCGCCCGACTTCTT
This sequence comes from Pyrinomonadaceae bacterium, assembly GCA_036276375.1. Classification (GTDB taxonomy): domain Bacteria; phylum Acidobacteriota; class Blastocatellia; order Pyrinomonadales; family Pyrinomonadaceae; genus PSRF01. The sequence continues at coordinate 1,332 of DASUOZ010000413.1, forward strand.
GGCTTTGTAAAGCGCCGCGCCGGCGTTCTTCAAAAGCGTGTGGCAGTCTTCACCGTCGATGGGAAACATGCTCACGCCGACGCTCGCCGTCGCATAAACCTCGTGGCCCGGCAGGTCAAACGAGAACTGCAACACCTGCGACAGTGATCCAATCGTCTCGATTACATCGTTGGTGCCGTCAATCTGCGTCAGCAGCAGCGCAAACTCGTCATTGCCGAACCGCGCAACAGTGTCTGACTGACTGATGCAACTCTTCAGGCGTTCCGCAAACTCGCGCAGCAGACTGTCGCCGGGTGCGTGTCCGAGCGAGTCGTTTACCTTCTTAAATTGGTCGAGTGAAATAAACAGCACGCCCAGCGACTGGGCTGTAGACCTGGCGATCGAACAGGCTTGCGTGAGTCGATCTTCAAACAGGGCGCGATTCGGCAGTTGGGTCACAGTGTCGTAGTAAGCAAGCCAGTCGACCTGCGCCGTGCGCTTTTGCAGCAGTTCCTCGAGCTGTTCCTTGTAACGCCGCTTCTCTTTCAACAACTCGCTGTGCCTCAGCGCGCGTTCGACCGACGCTTCCACGTGCCGCAGATCGATGGGTTTACTGATGTAATCAAATGCGCCGACGCGCAACGCCTGAATCGCAAACTCGATGTCCTGGTTGCCGCTGATCATGACGACCACGGTATCAGGCGAAAGTGAATGAACGCGGGGCACCAGCTCGAGACCGCTCATACGGCCCATGTCGATGTCGCTGATCACGAGGTCAAACGTGTCTTCGGAAAGGGCGGAGAGTGCTTCTTCGGCTGAACCTGCGGTGCAACAGTCGTAGACGGCGCCAAGCAGATCCATCAGCAGCATTCTGATCTGCTCTTCGTCGTCGATAATGAGGAGTCTTGGTTTAACGGTTTCGAGAGGTTCCATTACTTCATACTACAGACCCTTGCACATGCCTGGTATCCATTGCTCGCGTAGCACACGTTCGTAACTGGTTTTGACTTCCGCAAGGCTCCAGTCTTTTCTTTGCCAGATCGAGCCGTCGGAATATTCCACGCGATTAATTACCGCTTTCTCCTTGTCCTCAGCTTTGTTTTCGAGCGTGTTGACGTTAACGACGCCCGGTCCCGACAAACTAAAACCTTCGAGCTCCTTGCTTTTGCCGGCGCCAATGTTTACACCGCACAAAAATTGTCGCCGCGCGACGAGTGAAGGATCCGCCGGATCGTTAAATTGATACTCCCAGAAAACAATCTCGATCTCTTTTGGCCCGCGGTTTTGCACTTTGATCTTGTAAGCGAAACCATCCGTAGCTTTCGGTTTGCCACTGCGCGATTCCGCCACGTTCTTATCCATCGCCTCACTGCGCCCGTCGAGCGTGTCCTGGTTTGGATCTCGCGCGCCCATAGGTTCGTTGATGCGGGCGTTGCGGGCGAAATTTCTGTTCTGTGGGATCATCGCTCGCGCGGGTGCGTTGCCTTCAACCGCGGGCGTTTCAACGGTGCGGCGTGCGCGGGACCACTTAAAACTGATTACCCCCAGTGGTGAAGCATCGTTCGAGGTCGGGAGCTGGTAAGGAATCAGGAGACTTAACAGAATCGGAAGAACGAAGAGTATCTTCATGGCCCGCCTCCGCTAACCAGAATCAGGTTTGCCGAGTATGCGCTACTTACCTCCACCTTTCAACCATTAAAAAGAATATCTTGACACGCGGGCGGTCGGTTGTTTATAGGGGAACGTACTCGTTTCACCTCGCTCACTTAAGGCCCTCTCTGTCCCCGCAGCATTCAGAGACCCTTACCCATAGTTTCACTACGGCGCGGAAGCGCCGACCAAGGAAGGCTTCAATGAATAATCGAAAACACCTAACCTCAGTACTCTGCGTTGCATTTGTGATCGCCTGTTGCACCGCGGCGTTGGCTCAATCGTCCGACGACCGCAATCAGTTTGCCTCTGTCACGGGAATGGGTTCCAGCGTCAAGTGGGATGTCGCTGGTCCACACGCGGCAGTGACACTGACTGTTTCTGCTCCCGACGGCCAGGTTTTTAGCAAAGAGTTTCGCGCGGGAGCGTCGCCCGAGTTTCGCCTGGTTGATGCCGATGGCGAGCGGCTTCCCGACGGACAGTACGTTTACGAATTGCGCTTAACTCCGGTTATCGCCAAAGAAGTCAAAGAAAAACTGAAAGAAGCACGTGAAAAAGGAAACGCTGACGAACTCCAACGAGAATTGAAGAGACGCGGCGTGCTACCGTCACGAGCGCAAGTCCAATCCGGCGGGTTCGTTGTCGTCAACGGCGCCGTCATCGTGGGTGGCGCTACCGAAGGTGGACCCGGTCGAGCAGCGGTAAACCAACCGGCACCGGTAGCACCGGCGCCACCGGCAGCTTCGGCAGCTTCGGCGCCGGCCCAGACAGCCAGTCCTTCCGGCCGCACAAATTTCAAGATTCAACGACACCATCCGCGCTTTATGTATTTCGACCAGGTCATCCCCGACGATCTGATCGTCCAGGGAAGCATCTGCGCCGGCTTAGACTGTGTTAACAACGAGAACTTTGGTTTTGACACGATTCGCGTCAAGGAAAACAACACGCGCATCCAGTTCGACGACACCAGCTCGACTGCGGGTTTTGCCACTAACAACTGG
>DASUOZ010000414.1:0-3236 GCA_036276375.1 Pyrinomonadaceae bacterium
TCGTGCTCTGAAAGTGGCGAGTCCCGGCGACCTCAATCCCAATTCTATAAACGGCGCTCGCATGGAGATCCTGAGGACAATGCTCGGTGCGGAGGCACAGTTCAGCGCTGCCCAAGGTTTGACAAACAGTGTCGCCCAGCAACAGTTTCAGACCGACTTCGCTCGCAAACAAGCCGCTATCGCACGGTTGGACGAACTCTCAAGAGAACACCTGGAAGTCATTCGCGAAATCAGTGCGATTGACGTCGCACTTTCTGCTTTGGGTACTCAACCGGCGCCCGATAAGCGCGATCCTGCGGTCGAGAAAAAGCGCGAAGAGCTCACCGCGCAACGAGCGGCAAAAGTAATGTTGCGCGATGCAATCGCCGGCCAAATCACAACCGCTTCAACTCAGGCAAATGCGAGCGCCGCTCTTTCCAATCTGGGAACAGCAATGCCCTTGGGCACGCCGTCAACGGGCTCGCTTCCGGCGGACGCAGTTAACGATATCGGCTCGTCCGTAACCAGGATGCTGCGCGAAGGCATGCCCGACATCGATGCTTCGCAGAAACTCGATAACTACATCGACATGCAGTATGAAGTCATCTCCAAGCAACTCACCTTGCTGCGCGACGAAACGGGGCCGGATGAACGACTCGTGTTTTTGGAACTGCCGCTGTCTGTGTATACGGTGCCAAAAACCGACGACGATCAAATCATGAAGATCGATTGGAACCTCACGGAGTATTACTCGCCCTGTACTCGCGAAGTCGCAAATCCCCCCGCCGAGCCACGGTTCCTGAGTCCCGCGCGAGCCGATTCAATTCTGAAAAGGATCCGGGACGCGAAGAGGTCTGTGAAGACTCTGCTGAACGATCCGGACTTTGACTTTGACGCGGTCGGCGGCCGGCAGGCGCCTCCGATCACCGACGAATATCTCGACAGGTTCAACAAACTGATTCGTTCGCAGGCATACCTCGACTACGTTGACGTGGGGATCTACTTCAGAGCTCAGGAGCAACTCCAAAGGGCCGAGGTGGCCGTGCCGAAGACCATCAACGACAAGATGGTGGGGTTGCAAACGATCGATCTCGAAAACATCAGTGAACTTACAAAGATGCTCGAAGATCACGAAGAGCTGTTGCGAATGGGTTGGACCAGAGTGGATCGGACGACGCCGGCAATGGCTGCGGAAACGAGAGTCCGCAGATGCCACCTCGTCGACCCGACACCCAAACAGCGAGTCCGCGTCATCGATACGATCCCACGGCAAAGCGCACTTAGCGTTAACGACGTGCATGCGACCCAAAAAGGATTCGCGCTCACCGCGAAGTTTCTTTCGCTGTTCGGCTTTGGCGCGCAGGTCAGTTATCAGCGCCAGCGTTCAATCTATGAGCAATTCATAAATCAGGACGTGTTTGGTTCAGGATTTGGCAAAGGCACGGAACAGTTTGGCTGGACCTTTGGACCAGTGCCGGGCACCAATCGCCTCGCCCCCGGACCTCGCACCACGTTCGCCATCCTCGCGATCCCGAAAGACACGTGGCAGATCAATATACAAGCCACGGCGAAAGCGTTTCCGCGTGGTAAGTCGCCAACCGACCTAAGAGATCAGGGAAGCTGGAAATCGTTGGGAGGAAGCTCGTTCGACATGTTGATCCCAAACGAGGACACCGAAGGATTCTGGATCGATTCAATTGACTATGCTCCCGTTGGTAAGGGTGAACGGGTGACGGCCCTCATCAAGGGCGACTATTTCTCTCCGCTGACAGGCGTGTTGGTGGACGGAATTCCTTTGAAACGTGTGGTGGCCATCGCCAAGCACGAAAGCGATTCCACTACGTTGCCGTTAGCCACCGACTCGCCGGGCGAGTATGAATATCTCAACCAAAAAGAGATCATCATTAGTTTCAAACCGACTGATACTACGTTTGTCGGCACTCCCCTGATAGCGTTGGTCACTCCCGAGAAGACCAGCGTCATCAACTTCTTCCCCGACTTGCGGATCAACCACAACTACACCGGATCGCTCCAGCGTTACAGTTTGATCGAACCGATGTTTGTCGACGATCTGAGTCTAGACCGGTTCGAAATCGCCAGCGCTAACCCGCATCTGATCGCCATTAACTCAGCGATAGGTATTCGAGTGTATGGCAAGGGTTTCCGCCGCAGATCGCAAGTGTGTCTCAACGACGACTGCAAAGCGGACCAGTCGTTGACCAATTCAGGTCGTTATGATTTGCGGTTTAATAAACCCGCGTCGCGCGTCTGGACTCTCACTTATCGTGTCGGTCAACGCGTGTTGAGCAGTCGCTACGACACACAGGTCGACGGCCTCAGATCGCAATCGCCGTCGATCGAAAGCATTGAAAATCCGTCCACGAACAGGCCGGAAGGACTTGTCGCCGGCGGATATCGAGTTATTATTCGCGGGACGAACCTCGAAAACGTCACTAGCGTTCGATTCGGCTCGAACCCGGGCGCGATAGTCAGACAGCACTCGAATGTTTTACTAGTGACGGTACCAGCGGGCGCTGCGGGTGGCGTGGAAGTATTGCTCGAAGGTACTATCCACCCCGCGGGAACGCCAGTTTCCAACATCCTCGACTTCATGACGCCGGGTAAGGCGATGTTCAAGTACGTCCCATAAGTTTCGCATCTCAACCCCGATTGCCGGAGACTCGACTATGTCAAAAGAATTTCAAGTATGCGGCACAAACAAGGCCGCCCGCTTCTCACTAAAAATTTATCGTGGCGACGGTATGGCCCTCCTCGGAATGGACTGGAAACGGGGCAAGCCTCCGAAAGACTTCGTCGGTTTCGCCATCGAGTTCAAAGAACCAAAAGGCAAGACGTTCAAGGCCATTGGCAATCGTCTCGCATTTCCCGCCGTCAATGGCGACGTTAATCCGAAAATGCTTTCCAGCCGCTTGTCGCCCATCCAGAAATTCCGCTGGGTACACTTCCCCTTCAATGCCGAACTGCCGGGTGAATTCACGTACAAAGTCACGCCGGTGTTTATGGACAAGAACGACAAGTTGAGTTACGGCGAACCGCAGGAGGCGTCGATCGCCCTGATGCGCGAAACGTATCCGGGAAAACTCAACGTTTGCTTCACCCGCGGATTCATCTCGTCGCAGGCGTTTGTGCAACGTTACGAAAAGGGCGGCGGTGTGAAAGCGCTGTTGCCGGCCAAGTCTGCGATGGGATTGAAGTTTACGCCCAGCCATCCGAAGGCGGAGGAGGCGTTGAAGTGG
>DASUOZ010000415.1:0-3274 GCA_036276375.1 Pyrinomonadaceae bacterium
ACTCTGCTCAATAACAGCGCTTTCGCAAACCCGACCACGTATTTCACAACCAATCAGCGACCCAACCGAGGTCTCGTGCTCACCGGATGATTACGCGCTACTCGCGACCGCCACGGGCTCGGAATCCAAGCCCACCTGGGAAGCAAAACCAAAACCCGTAATCGATCTAGCCCAGCCTGTTGTTCCAGCCAACCCCGCTCCATTCAAGTTTGAGCCATTGCTGATGGCCGCGATCGGCGTCCGCCTCGGTTCCCGCTATCGCTGGGGTGCAACTGGGCCAAACCGGTTCGATTGTTCGGGTTTCGTGTGGAGTATTTATCAGGCGACCGGAATCAACTTCGAAAGAGTAAGTGCTCGCCACTTGTTCGCCCGTTTTGCGGCGCCGCCCCAGGACGAACAGTTCAAGTTTGGCACGCTCGTGTTCTTCAGTGGTCTCACGCACGTGGGCGTCGTTGCCGACGCGAATGGTTTTTACCACGCATCACGCCGTCACGGCGTTGTCTACCAGCCATTCACTGAGTATTGGTTGAAGCGGATCGATGGCTTCCGTCGCGTGCCGCTGCCGCTTCAAATCGCCGACTAAAAAACCATCCACAGATTACGCAGAAAACCCCACAATGAAAGGTACATCAGTGTAATCTGTGGATAGCTGTGTCTTTACTTCTTCTTGCCGTTCTTGCCGTTGCGAAAAGTGATCTGCACTAATGGTAGGACGTCGCGATCGTCCTGCTGCTCGCGTTCAAACTTCAGCAGGTCGTAGTACGCGCAACGTGTGGTGATCGGAAACTCGCGACATACCGCGGGACGCGCATTATAGATCGTGCAGCCGCGGGTCTCCGGATTGATGAACTGGCACGCTTCACCAAACAGGTGATCGCGTTTCCGGCGCAACACTCTTTCCTTCTCCCAAATCTTCGTGTAACGCGCGGCCGCGACTTCTTCAGTTACGCCGAAGTGGCGCGCCAGCCGCCGAATGTCGCGCGGCGTGACCTGCACGCGTTCATAGACAGAACAACAGAAGGCCGGACAGTCAACGCAATCGTAATAAGACCTCGGCTTACGGCCGGGAATGGTGTCTCCCATGATCGCTCCCTCAGCTAGCGTCGCTTGGATTTTTTATATTCGGCTTGCAACTGATTCATGAACTGGTCGCGCTTCTCGTAGAGGCGCTTGGGCTCACGCGGTTGATGACGCGTAAGAGCATAAGCCGTTATGAGCGGAAGCGCCACAGTAGAATCCAAATAACACACGACAGCATCGGGAAGTCGATCCGGATCGACCTTGCCCCACGACACTGCTTCACCGGGTGTGGCGCCCGAAAGACCACCGGTGTCGGGCCGGGCATCGGTGACTTGCAGGAAGTAGTCGTGACCGCGTTCATCGATACCGAGCACTTCCTGAATCTGAGGTTCGGTTTGTAACAGGAAATTCTTAGGCGAGCCGCCGCCGAGAATGAAGACCGCGGAACGTCCTTTCTGTTTTTTACCTTTGCCTTTCTTTGCCTTGTAGGAGTTGCGCTTCGCCGCGAGCACGATTGACGCGGTCTCATTTACGTCGAGCGACGGATCGAACGCGAGTTTGTTACCCTGCAACGCCTTCGCTGCGACGTTCATGCCGATCGAAGAGTCGCCGGGCGAAGAAGTGTAAATCGGCACGCCGTACTCGTAAGCAACAGCGAGCAGCGATTTGTCTCTGGTGCCCAGCTTCTGTTCGCGCTCGTGAACGTAGCGGCCGCACAGGTAATGAAACTCCGCCGAGGACATCGCGCGTTGAAACTCCGGACCTTCGATGATGCGGCGGAAGAAAGCGTCAGTATCGAGCAACACTGAGTAATCGAAGAAGATGTCGTAGATACGCACCACCTCTTCTTCGCGCAGCACGATGTCTGACGTTTGCGCGTTGCCCTGGTGCATCGAGAGGCCGATGCCGAAGTGCGCATCGTGATAAAGGTTGGCGCCCGTGGAGATGATCCAGTCAACGAAGCCGGCCTTGATCAGCGGAATAAGCGCGGAAATGCCGAGCCCTGCCGGCGTCAACGCTCCTGTCAGCGAGAGGCCGATCGTGACTTCCGGTTCGAGCATCTTGCGCGTGAACAGTTGGCACGCTTCACGCAGGCGCGCGGCGTTGTAGGCCAGAAATGATTCGTCGATTAAGTCTGCGACCGAGATCTCTTTAGCGATGGGTGCGGGATCAATTCTTTTTCCCCGCAGGAATTTGCTTTTGTGTTTCATCCGTTTCGTTAGTGACTGTCTCCCGCTTGGCTCTCACTCGCAGCCGACTGATACGACGTTCGTCAGCGTCGAGCACTTCGACTTCAAGTCCGCGAATCTCGAGCCGCTCGCCGACGTTTGGAACTGTCCCTTGTTCGTTAATTACGAGCCCGGCGATGGTCGTGAAATCGTCAGTCTCGATCTCCATATCAAACAACTGCTCGATCTTGCCAATCTCGGTCGAGCCGAGTACTTCATAAAAACCATCGGGACTCTCGACGATATCTTCCAACTCCTCGCCCGCGATATCTTCGTCTTCAATCTCGCCGACGATCTCTTCGAGAATGTCCTCAACCGTAACCAGTCCGCAGACACCGCCGTACTCGTCGATTACCATCGCGAGTTGCACGTGCGCTTTCTGCATCTCTTCAAGCAGGTCGGCGACCGGTTTCGTTTCCGGTATGAAATAAACCGTGCGCACCAGCGAGCCGATGTTTTCGTTTTCGCGGCCTTCGGCCCAACAGAGCAATAGATCGCGAACGTAGATGATGCCTTTAACGTCGTCGATCTGCTCTCGATAGACCGGCAGGCGCGAATACTTCGACTCCAGCATGACGTCGCGGGCTTCGCGAATCGTGGCGGTGTCAGGCACGGCGACGATGTCGGGACGCGGCGTCATCACTTCACTCACGCGCGTGTCCCCAAACTCGATGATCGAGTGGATGAGCTCGCCCTCTTCCTCTTCAAGGATGCCTTCGGCCTCACCGACGTCGATCAGCGCCTGGAGATCGCCGCTGTCATCATCTTCCTCTTCGACCTCACCTGTTTCCGTGACGTGGTCCTTGCTGCGACGCGAGCGATCGAACAGCCGCTGAAACGGGTCGGCAATGAAAGCCATGATCGGGAAGAACGGCCGGACGACAGGCAACAGAAACAGCAGCGTCTTTTCGGGATTTCGCGTGGCGATGAAGAGGGGAACGAGTTGACGGAAGACACCTGCCAGAATCAGACCGGCGAGCAGGCCAACCGGCACCATGCGAAGGTCCTTGAAAATACTCAACGAG
>DASUOZ010000416.1:0-5136 GCA_036276375.1 Pyrinomonadaceae bacterium
AAGTTGAAGTGGTCCGTTGTGCCTTTGACGGGCGAGATTCGTTCGGGCGATCTGCTCGTTGTGAAACTGCACCTGAAGGGCCAGCAGGCTCGACGCCTCATGGTTGAAGATCCGATTCCGTCGGGCGCCGAGCAACTCGAGTCGGTTGGCAATCTGAACCTCGATTATACGGATCACGCGTGGACGGATTGGTTCAGCTCGCGGGAGTTTCGCGATCGGCGGACGGTGTTCTTCCTCGACTACTTCGACGGCGACACAACGTTTCAGTATGCGGTGCGGGTGCAGGTGCCGGGCGAGTTCGTCGTTGCGCCCGCACGCGTGGAGTTGATGTACGAGCCGTGGCAGAACGCGAACACGTCAACCGGACGGTTTACGTTCCTGAAATGAGCCGGTGATCTGGCGCGGACGCTGAAACGCGTCTGCGATGTTGGAGCTGATTGGAGGCTGACGATGTTTTCCGAGACGATAAAGGCGGTGGTGGCTGCGGTGCGGTTGTTGTTCAGAAGCCGGTTGACGTTGTTGCTGCTTGTCGCGTTGTACGGGGCGTTGCTGTTTGCGGGTTACGTGTTCGTAACCACGCGTGAAGCGACGATTCCGCAGTTGCTCCTGACACTGGCGTTGGCGCTTATTGCGCCGGTGCTGTTCTTCGCGTTGCAGGCAGTAAGCGTTAACTACGTAAATGGCCCAGGCAGCACGGCTGCTTTGATCAGGAAGTCGGCGTCAGACGGTCTGCGACTAATCGCCATCAGCGTACCCGTGTTCGTTTTGACGGCGCTGGCATTCAACGGTCTCGGCAAGATCCAGTCGCAGCACACGATTGTAAGCGCGGTTCGTTACCTGTTAATCGGCGTGATCGCGCCACTGCTGGCGATACAACTGTGGGTCGCCGCGAGTCGCCACGGTTTGCGCCCGCTGCTTCGCCGCGTGCATCACGTGGCCGCCAGGGCCTTTGCGCCACAATCCGTCTTTATTTATGCCTGTGGCGTCCTGGTCTTCGCCATCGCTCCCTACTTCCTGATCTTCCACACTTCGCACATCGAGCGAGCATGGTTAGAGCTCTCGTTACTCGCCGTTCGGCTGGTCGTGAGCGCGTTTCTCATCCTGTTCGGCTGGGTCGCAACCGTCGGCACGCTAGCGCTTTTGAGTAAACGCGGATGCTAACCCGCTATTCATGCCTTCATTCACAACTTCCGCGAGCGAGTCTGTCCCAATCCCCGCTCAAACGACCGTCAACGTGGACGGTTCACGATTACCTTGGATCCCGTCGCAACGCCTCCCCGCGGCCCTGCGCAGCGATCCGCGGACAGACGTGGGCGAAATAATTCAGGAACTAATCGTCTCCCGGCGCGATCAAACAGGCAGGGCCGAGCTCGTTTCCATAACCGGCCGGCAGAAACGTTCGCTAAACGGCTGGGAATTCAAGCTGATCGTGGGCCGGGCGCTCGGTTGGAACGTCTTAAAGAGCTCGCGCTTTACGATTTCACCTTCCGGCTCGGCATTTGTATTTCAAGGCTGCGGCTTACCTGACCGTGCGAGACCTGATTCGCGTCGAGGGTGAAATTAAGTTGTGGCAACGGGTGGCGCGGCGAAGCTATGATGTGACGGCCACCGCACGGTGAGGCTATTTCAAAATGAATCTCCTCAAACTCCCACTTGTTTACCTGTTAGTAATTGCTGTCGTCGCAGTTCCAGTAGCCGGTCAACAGAAACGGCGCACACCGGAGAAGACTCCGGCGAAGGCACCGGCCGCTCCGGCGCCTACACCGGAACCGGCGACGCCCGTAACTTTCGACACGCTGCTCGCGGTGGACACCTACAAGATTTACGGTGAGGCGCGTGGTGTCGGCCAGTTAGTGCGTTCCAGCGCCGCTAACGACATTCTCGAACCCCTATTCAAGCTCAGCGATCCTGGGTCGGAGTTCACGGACGTCGTTAATTGGCTGAGGACTCATGCCGACCAGCTCATGACGTCGCGCCTGATGATTGCCGCGTGGCCCAACGTGTCGGAAGTTCCCGAAGTGATGTTTGCGATCGAGTTTACTTCGGTTGAGGAAGCGACGAAGTTTGAGTCGCAGGTCAATCGCGTGCTCGCAAAACTTCTCCCGCCGGTGAAGGCGCCAAGTGAGCCGGAAGGTGACAAAAAGGCTAAGGACCAACAGCCGGCGAATGAACAGGCGCCCCCGGCGACCGTGCCCGGTTATTACCTGCAACGCGCTGATTCTCTGGTCCTCATTTCACCGAAGCCCTTACAACTAAAAAAGCTCAGGCCAAAAGGCAGCAAACTGCTCTCGGAAGACACAAACTTCCGCACGGCCTACAACCGGTTCAACTCCGAACCGATCTTCGTGTTCGTAGACATCAACGCGATGGGAAAGGAGAACGAAGAGCGACGGAAGAAGTCTGAAGAAGAGTGGAAGAAGCAACGGGAAGCTCAGGAAGCAGCCGAAGCGAAGCGGCAGGCCGAAGCTGCAGAGAAAGGCGAAGCTGAGGAAAAGCCTGAAGAAACGGAAGCAGTAACAACCGTGACTACGCTGTCGGAGACGGTTCAACCATCTCCTGAATCGTCGGACGAAACGACCCCAAAGGAACCCACTGATGCGGAAGTGCTATCGACCGCATTCTCCGGGCTTCGCAATCTGCTTTTCGGCGTGCAGCCGCATTTGCCCACCGCCGTCGGTTTCGGCTTTACACCTGACAATGAATCGTTTGACCTCCGCGCGTTGATGATTGACGCGGCTGGAGAGATGAGCGATCCGATTCCGATCTTTTCAGCACTCAAAATAGGTGACCCGGTCACGCCTGAGTCGCCCGGAGTTTTGCCTGCCGACAGCGAACTCGTCGTGATGCTGTCTATCGATTTTCCTTTTATCCAGGAGTTAACCGCGGCGTTTGAAAATCCAGCCTCGCGCGTCCCTTTGGAATCCACCACCCCGATGGGAACTTTCAGTCCCGTCATGTCGCAACCTCCCGAACTGGCGGCGCCCCTGAAAACCATCGAACGGATTTTGAAGATCAACGTCAAAGACGATCTGCTGCCGTTGCTTGGTTCAGAAGTCGCTGTGAGCATGCCGGTCACTGAGTTTGGCCTGTTTGGACCGCCGGTGTCCGGGCCTCGGCAGATACAACCGAAGGACGAGTCGAAACCACCGCGCACGCCGTTCGTGGTTCTCTCGCTGCGCGACCGTGAAGGCATGCGAAAGTTAATGCCGCGAATCCTCGAAGGCTTTGCGGGTAAGGCAGCCGCGGCGCTGGCCCAAACCGAACGACGCGAAGACACGGAAATCGTCTCGATCGCCAACATGTTTGCTTACGCTTTCGTCGGCAACTTCCTCGTGCTCGGAGTGGACGCCGCGACGACACGACATGTTGTTGATTCCTATCTTAAAGGTGAGACTCTGGGCTCCAGCACCCATTTCAAGACCTACACTCGTTGGCAACCACGGCAGCTCCAGGGACAACTTTACGTCTCACCCGCTTTTGCAGACAGCTACCGGACCTGGGCCACCAGTCCCAACGCACACATCAGCGATGAAGCGCGTGCGTTTCTGACGCGCGTTACAACCAATCCCCAACCGATTACCTACGCGCTCTCCAACGACGGTTTAGGCTGGCTGCACGAAGCCCATATTCCGAAGAGCTTGATCGTCACCGCGGTGGCCGGCGGCGCCAGCACCGCAAACCCGCCACAGGCGGTGAAGAACGAGCGAGCTGCGATGAGCATGCTCTGGTCGATCTCCGCTGCTCAGTACCGGTATAAAGAAGAGAAAAAAGGAGGCTACGGTTCACTCGAGGAATTGATTAGCGCCGACATGCTGTCGGAAGACTCAATGGACAACAGTGGTTACAGGTTTGAAATCCGGTTGACTGCTGAAGGCTACGAGATCGTGGCGACGCCCGTCGAGTATGGGAAGACGGGGAAGCTGTCGTTCTATATGAATTCCCAGTCACAAACCATTCGTGGCGGCGATCATGGCGGCGGTCCGGCAAGTGCTTCCGACTTACCGATCGGCTATTAGAGGTTTTGCCATTAAAGGTTTTCAATTGCCACCGGCTCGACCGGATCGGCTAATTCAAAACGGAACACCCGTGAGTAGAAGTAAAGCTCACCGTCGAGCGCGCGTTTTATGTTCTTCGCCTGCCGGAAACCGTGCTGTTCGCCTTCGAATGCGACGTAGGCCACGGGAATTCCCTTTGCTCTCACCGCCTCAACCATCTTCTCGGCCTGATCCGGCGGCACGACTTTGTCTTCCAGTCCCTGAAAGAAGATCACCGGACACGAGAGACGTTCGGGAAAGTTAATGGGTGAACGTTCATAATAGATGTCTCGGCGTTCGGGATATGGACCAAGCAGACCGATCAGATACTGTGATTCATATTTGTGCGTGTCGCGCGCGAGTGCTTCGGCGTCGCTGACGCCGAAGTGACTCGCTCCCGCTTTGAATGTGTTGCGGAAGGTCAAGGCGCAAAGGGTCGTGTAGCCGCCGGCGCTGCCGCCCGTGATCACCAGGCGCTTGGCATCGACTTCGCCACGGTTCGCGAGATAGCGCGCGCCGTTCGCGCAGTCGTCCACGTCGACGATGCCCCACTTCTTGTTCAGACGTTCGCGATACTGCCGGCCGTAGCCGGTACTACCGCCGTAGTTGACGTCGAGCACTGCGAATCCCCGGCTGGTCCAATACTGAATCGAAAGACTCAAAGCAGTTGAAGCCGCGGCGGTTGGTCCGCCGTGACTCTTCACGATCAGCGGCGGCTTCTCGTTTTCGGGCGCGCGGTAGTCGGGATTCTGCGGTGGATAGAAGAAGCCGTGGGCGGTGAGCCCGCCTTCGGTTGGAAATTCAATCGCGCGGGGCACTGAAAAATAACGAGGGAAGACTTCGAGATCGTTGGACCGGCGCAACGTTTCAAACGCGCTTGTGTTTACGTCGTATTTGATGATCGAAACAACGTCGGTCGGCGAACCGCCGCGAAAGACGACCTGCCCGTCGTGGGCCCGTACGTATTGAATGTCGGTGAACGGGCAATCGACGCCGGTTAACTTGCCGTTCCGTGTGTCGACTATGCCGAACGTCGAAATTCCCTGTTCGATGTGGGCGCACGCAATCTGTTCGGGTGAAATAAAAGCGTAGCACGACATGC
>DASUOZ010000417.1:0-5691 GCA_036276375.1 Pyrinomonadaceae bacterium
AACGGGCGGGTTTTGCCGATCCGATGTCGCCGATGGAATGGCCAGTGGTGTCGTTGGTGACCTGACACCCGGCAAACCCGTACTTTCCAGCCGCGACGGCACTGTCAGCATTGCGATGATCACGACGAGGATCACGATAAGGTTTGGCGCCAGAACTTTGTCGACACGCCACATTCGCCACGCCAAAAACACGATCGTAATCGTGACCGCGACGACGACGACGTTCCACATATTTCCGCGCAGCACCCAGAACAGCGCTGTTAGCGTCACTCCTGCGACACCGGCGCCAGCCGCCGCCCGCCACGAAAATTCGCGACGCAAAACGAGCGTCAAGACAAACAGCAACGCCAGCAGGCAGAAGATCGCGAAGGTGTCGCGGATGAATTGCGTTGAATGGAACAGAAACGACGGCCAGACAGCGACGATCGTCGCTGCGACCACTGCGGCGCGTTCGTTGAATATTTCGCGCCCGAGAAGATAGACGCAACTGAGAATACCGAGATAGTAAATGAGATTGAGTGGTTCGGCGGCGAGAATGTTGTGGCCCAGCAGGCGGCCGATCGTGGCGAACAGGAGCGAGTAGAGCCGGCAGTGCAGCGGCGCTTTGATCGCTGACCATCCGGAAAAACCGTCGGTCTGCAATGCGGTTGCTAATTGCGACGCGAGCTCGCGATAGCTCGTACCGTCGATGGCGAAGGTCAGGCCAGTGCCGTGCTGATCGAAAACGCTCGGCAGAAGCTGAAAATGCCCGGCGAGAAAAATTGCGAGTGTTAGTGTAATGTGAATGGCGCTGGCTAGAAGCAACCAGCGCAGCGGATTTGATCGCATCACGTTGCGCAGCATTTTACAAAGAGGAGCTCCACATTGAACAGTTCGGTGCTGAGCATCGACGTTGGCACTTCCGGAGTACGGGCAGCTCTGTTTGATGAAGCAGGCAACCAGATCGAAGGCGAGCAGGCGGCAACGCAGCGTGAGCTCGCAAGTTTTGCGGAACTCGATCCGGAGGCGCTGGTGGGTGAAGTTGTTAAGACGATTGACGAGTTACGCTCGCGAATTGGACCTCACGTGGGCGACGAGACAATTGCGATCTCGACGTTCTGGCACAGTTTGATGGGCGTCGATGAGCACGGCGCGCCGGCTACGCCGTTGCTGACGTGGGCGGATACGCGTGCGGCCCAATCCGCGCGGGAGTTGCGCGAGGAGTTTGACGAGCGGGAGATCCACGCGCGCACCGGTTGCCGTTTTCATCCGAGTTACTGGCCCGCGAAGCTGCGCTGGCTGAAGGCGGAGCACCGGGCGGCGTTTGACCGAACGCATCAATGGCTGGGCTTTGGTGAGTACTTGTGTTCTCGGCTATTTGGTAATTCCGACGTGAGTGTTTCGATGGCGTCAGCTACCGGCCTCTTCGACCAGCGGGCGTGCAGATGGGACTTTGATTTTGCCGACGCGCTCGGAATTCCCAAAAATCACCTCCCCCAAATCGATACGCAACAAGTCCCTCTCGTAGCCGGCGACGGCGCCACCAACAACATCGGCAGCGGTTGCACCACCAAAGATAAGATCGCCCTGATGATCGGCACCTCGGGCGCGATGCGCGTCTCATTCAGAGGCGAACCACCAACAAAACTTCCACCTTCACTGTGGAGCTATCGCGCTACGCGCGATCGCGTCGTAGTTGGTGGCGCACTTTCCGACGGCGGCGGACTCTTACACTGGCTGGTCCAATCCCTGAACGCCGGTAACGATCTCAACAACCTCCAACAACAACTCGCCGCACTCGAACCCGACGCACACGGACTCACGATCCTTCCATTCTGGTCCGGCGAACGCAGCACCGGCTGGTCAGCCGAAGCACGCGGCGGCATCTTCGGCCTGCGCCAAGAGACAACCACGATCGAGATCATGCGCGCCGCGCTCGAATCCATTGCCTATCGTTTCGCCCTGATCGCCGAGGCGCTCGACGAAATCGCACCCGGCGCAGTGATCGTGGCCACCGGCAATGCGCTGCGCTCGTCGCCGGTGTGGTTACAGATCATCGCCGACGTTTTGGGACGTCCCGTAATGTTTGGCGGCACGCCGGAAGCCTCGATCCGCGGGGCTGCCTTGCTTGCGCTCGAAGCGCTGGGCACAATAGTGAACCTCGAAGCAGTTTCGGTCTCAGTCGACGAGGTTTTCGAACCCGACATGCGGCGCCACGCGCGCTATCGCGAAGGTCTCGCGCGACAGCAGGAGTTATACGAGCGATTGTTTGGTAGTTCTGAGTTCAGCCTTTAGACTGCTGCGCGGACGGCAAGCTAAAGCTTGAACTCAAAACTGGATGGGCTAACGCGAAACAAAACACCAGGACACGCAACTAATGAGCGCACCTTTGCCGAAAGAAAACTCCAACACCAACCCAGAACTCGATCAACTCTGCATCAACACGATCCGCGCGTTGACACTCGACGCCGTGCAAAAAGCCAAATCCGGACATCCGGGACTGCCCCTCGGCGCCGCGGCGATGGCTTACGTTCTTTGGACGCGGTTCCTGCGCCACAATCCGTGCAACCCGAAGTGGGACAACCGCGATCGTTTCCTACTTTCCGCCGGTCACGGCTCGATGTTGCTTTACGCCTTGCTGCATTTGACCGGCTACGATTTGTCGCTCGACGAGTTGAAGAATTTCCGGCAGTGGGGTTCGAAAACGCCGGGCCATCCGGAATACGGTCTGACGCCGGGCGTGGAGATCACGACTGGTCCACTCGGCCAGGGCTTCGCGAATGGCGTCGGCATGGCGATGGGCGCCGCTCATCTCGGCGCGCGATTCAACAAAGATGGTTTTCCGTTAATCGACCATTACGTCTATGCGATTGTGTCTGACGGCGACTTGATGGAAGGCGTCGCTGCTGAAGCGGCGTCGCTCGCGGGCCATCTCAAGCTCGGCAAACTGATCTATCTCTACGACGATAACAACGTCACAATCGAAGGCTTCACCAGTCTCGCCTTCAGCGAGAGAGTGACCGAGCGTTTCGACTCCTACGGCTGGCACACAATCACGGTTGCCGACGGCAACAATCTCAGCGAGATCGAAGCCGCGATTCGCGCAGCCCAGGCGGACGATCGGCCGAGCCTGATCGCCATTAAGACCATCATCGGTTACGGCATGCCGACGCAGGGAACGCGGAAGGCGCACAGCGATGCGCCTGGTGAAGACGCAGTGCGCGAAGCCAAACGGCATCTCGGCTGGCCTGAAAACGAGCATTTTTACATTCCCGAAGAAGCGCGGTCGCACTTCAACGAAGCGATCGAACGCGGTGCACAGTCGGAAGCTGAATGGCACGCGTTGGTTGAGCGTTACGAACAGACTCATCCTGAAGAGGCGAAACTCTGGCGCACCATGATGAGTTCGGAACTTCCTGCGGGTTGGGAAGACGCGTTACCGAAGTTTGAAAATCCGAAGGAGATCGCAACGCGCGTGGCCAGCGGCGAAGTCATCAACGCGCTCGCGCCGGTGCTTCCAATGTTGATTGGCGGCTCGGCGGATCTCGGCGTTTCAAATAACACGGACATCAAGGACGGTCGCAGTTTCGAAGCAGGCTCCTACGACGGACGCATTTTGCATTTCGGCGTGCGCGAACACGCGATGGGCTCGACGCTGACGGGTATGTCGTTGAACGGCGGCTTGATTCCGTATGGCGGCACGTTCCTGACATTCTCGGATTACATGCGGCCGGCGATCCGTTTGGCAGCGTTGTCGGAAGTGCAGGTGATCTACGTGTTCACGCACGATTCCGTCGGGCTTGGTGAAGATGGTCCAACGCATCAATCGGTCGAACATCTCGCGGCATTGCGTGCGATTCCACATTTGTTTGTTATTCGTCCCGCGGATCCGGCGGAAGTGAGTGAAGCGTGGCGCCTCGCAATTTTGCGCCGTCACGCTCCGACCGCACTTGCACTGACGCGTCAGAAAGTGGCGGTAATCAATCGCCAGCGATTCGCCTCGGCTGACGGTTTGCGACGCGGCGGATACGTGCTGGCGGAAGCGGAAACTGTCGACGGCGAGGTGACGGCGCCGAAACTGATTCTGATCGCGACGGGTTCTGAAGTTTCGCTCGCACTCGAAGCGCGCGAGACGCTGCAAACCGAAGGCACACCGACGCGCGTCGTATCGTTGCCGTGCTGGGAGTTGTTTGAAGAGCAGTCGAAGGAGTATCGCGACGAGGTGTTGCCGCCGCCGATTACGGCGCGACTCGCTATTGAAGCCGGCGTTTGTCAGGGATGGGATCGGTACGTTGGGCCGAGCGGCGCGTTGATTTGTTTGAATCGGTTCGGTGGGTCGGCGCCGGGCGAAGTTGCGTTGCGCGAGTTGGGCTTCAATGTTGAGAACGTGCTGAAACACGCACGCACGGTTTTGTAAGATGCCAATTGCTGTTGGAGCAGATCACGCCGGACACCCGCTCAACGAGCGGGTGATTGAGGAACTGCGGCAGGCGGGCAACGAGATCATCGATTTCGGCACTCACGACGGCTCCCTTCCTGACGACTATCCCGATTACGCAAAACTGGTGGGCGAAGCCGTGCAAACGGGCGCTGCCGAGATCGGCATTTTGATTTGCGGCAGCGGTGTCGGTGCGTCGGTGGCGGCAAACAAACTGCGCGGTGTACGCGCGGCGCTTTGCGGCGATACGTACTCCGGGCGCCAGTCGCGCGAACACGACGATTGCAACGTGCTGTGTATCGGCGCGCGCGTTACGGGAGTCGAGCTCGCGCTCGAGATCGTGCGTGCTTTTGTAGCGGCGCGATTTACGGGCGAGGAGCGTCATCGCAGGCGACTCGCGAAGATCGCAGCCATGGAACTTTAGCCACGGACGAACACGGACGAACACGGACTACATAAATCAGCAAGGCAGTCCATTATCAGTAAGCCAGTCCATTATCAGTAAGCCAGTCCGTGTGCTTCCGTGTCAGTCCGTGGCCTAAAACAGGAACCTCAACGCGCGGGGCATCACTTGAAACTCAACCGGCGTGACGCCTCTTACGTTTCCGTCAGCCTCGAGCAACATCGCATCCTGGAGCAGCAACGTTTCAATTCGCACGCGCGCGCCTTGCGTCAGCGATACTTTCGGATTGTTGAGATGACCGCCCGTATGTATTCGTGAAAGTTCGGTCACGACGTCCGTGCGACTCAACCCTGACGCTGTCACAACGTCGAGCAGCCCGTCGTCGAGGCGCGCGGCCGTTGAAAACATCATGCCTCCGCCCGCGTAGAGACCATTCGCGACTCCGACGAGATTCATCGGCGCGTCGGCAACTAAACGATCGTCCACGGTGATTCGCACGCGCCGTTCACGCCAGGCCGCGAGTGCGCCCACGGCCGCGAACACAAAGCGAAACTCACCCGAGAACTTCCGCATGAAACCGCCCTGGGCCGCCACGCGGCTCGCAGTCTCGCCGCCGATGCCCATCGTCGACGCGTTCAGACAAATAAACGGCGTCTGCAACCCATCACACCGCCCGTAAAGCACATCGATCTCCCGCGGCCCTGCTTCACTGCTGCTGCGTTCTGCGCGAACGTACGCGATCAGCGTATCAATCCACTCCTGAAGCGACGCTCGCTTGCGCCGCAATCCCCTCACAAAGTCGTCTCCGGTACCGGCGGGTAACACGGCAAGTGTCGCTGACGCGCTTATCGCTGTCGGCAGTAACTCAACG
>DASUOZ010000418.1:0-5745 GCA_036276375.1 Pyrinomonadaceae bacterium
GCCGGCTTCTCGTATCCGTAGTCGCGCAGGAAACGCTCAGACACGACCGCTTCAGCCGCAGTTGGTGACGAGATCATGTGTCCGGCGGAGAAGTTTTGAAAACGAGACGCAGCGTTGGGAATATTCGCGCCGCCGACAAACTGGCTGAGCAACTTGCCGTTCGAGCGCACGTAAACCGGAAAGTTCACACTCGGCTCAACGTAAGCAACACCGTCGATCGCGGCGATCTCTTTAACGCCGGCATCGTCGAGAATCCGAGTCGCCCTACCGCCACGCGCGCCCTGATTGCGGCGTCCATCTTCGTCGCGGCGCGCCTGTCGATCGAGACCAGCCAGGTTGCCGAGCCCGCGGCCATACACGAGTATCTCGTTGAACAGATCCAGCGCCTTGAAACGCGCGAGCATGTTGCTCTGCAATCCCAGCCCGAACGAAACCATCGTCACGATAACGGCGACGCCGACAATGACGCCCATCGTGGTCAACGTCGCGCGCAGTTTCGCCTGGCGCAGGTTCCTCAGCGCGAGATGAAGAATGTCGAAAAAACTCATGAATAAACCAACCGAACCGCGTCCGGGTTCCAATCCGCCAAACTAGCGGTAACAACGTCAGCACCCGCGGCACGCAGTTCTTTCTCACCGACCGTGTTCGTCACGCCAAGCGTTCGCATTCCCGCGGCACGCGCTGATTGGATTCCCGGAGGCGAGTCTTCAATCGCCAAACACTCCGAGGGCAGCAGCGGCAAGAGCCGCTCCTGTTGTCGTTTTTGATTCAACTTATTCAGGCCGCACGCGTAACAATCGGGCGCCGGCTTGCACACGCCGGTGTCTTCCGCCGTCACGACCACGGAAAACAGCGGTGCCAGGTTCGCGCGCTCAAACACGTAGGCAACCTCGTAGCTGTTGGCCATGCTCACAAGCCCGAGCGAGAAGTGTCTCGACGTGGATTTCAGAAACGTAAGCACACCGGGAAACAACGGCAGTTCGTCTTTAATAACGTCGCGGTGCTTCATGATCTTCGCCTCGATGACTGACTCCAGCACCGGCTCCGTCAACGGCTTACCCGCGCGCGAAAACATCGAGCGCACAAACGTCCAATCGTCCATCCCGAGCGAATCGAAGTACCACTCTTCAGTGATATTGACATCGTGGCCGCGCAACACTTCCTGAAACGCTTTCATTTGGATGGTCTCGTCGTCGATGATGACGCCGTTAAAGTCGAAGAAGATGGCTTTGATCATTTGGTTTCGGTTTTCATCTCCTCAAACAGTTTCGGCAAACGCTCGCTCTCCAGCACGTCCAAACGCCTTAACACTTCCGCCAGCGACAGTTCGTTTTTCAAGTTCACCTGATAATCAAGGTCCGCGCGCAGCCGGTCTTTCTCTCCCTGCCGGTTCTGCGACATCATGATGATCGGCGCCTGCATGCCGGCGATCACCGCGAGCGCGAGATTCAACATCTGATATGGCGCCGGATCGAACCCCCGCAGCAGGATGATGGAGTTGAGAATGATCCAGAAAACGATCAGCCCCATCGAGAGACCAATAAACTTCCAACTGCCGCCAAACTCGGCAATGAGGTCTGCCGCGCGATCCGCAATGGTCATACGCGCTTTTTCTTCTTCGTTGACGTTGCGCGAAACACGCGAGCGCAGCAGCTCGTCCGTGCGCCGCAACCTGTCAGTCAGCGCACTCAACATCTCCAGCGCCACATCCGGTTTCGTTCGCACGAACGAGAGAAACGCGTCGCGCGAGAGCACCGCGAGCCGCGCGTTTTCGATCACCTGCGCATCGGCGGAACGCTGCCGGCCGTCGATGATCGACATCTCACCGAAGAAGTCGCCCTGGGCCAACTCCGCGAGGATCACCTCCTGCTTGTCGTGATCGCGAATACTGATGCGCACGCGGCCGCTTTCGATCAGGTACATGGCGTCGCCCGTGTCGCCCTGGCGAAACAGCCGCGTGTTCTGCGCCACGGTCTTTTCGGAAAGCAGATTGCGCAGGTCGCGCGCCGCGTCGTCGTCGAGCGAAGCGAAAAGCGGCACCGAGCGCAGCGCTTCAAGCGTCATGTGGTTAGCGGGTTCACCCATTCGATCCTCCATTAACAACCCTTCCGTCCTTCATGAACACGATGCGATCGGCGAAGCTGGTGGCGAGCTCGTGATCGTGCGTGACCATCAGAATCGTCAACGCGTCGTGGTTGACCATCTCGCGCAGCAGACTCAGCAGTTCGTGCGCGCGAATCGAATCGAGATTTCCGGTGGGCTCGTCCGCGAGTAATACCTTGGGATTGTTGGCCAGCGCCCGCGCTATCGCCACACGCTGTTGCTCACCGCCTGACAGTTCAGATGGTTTGTGTGACAAACGATCGCCGAGCCCGACTCGCGCCAGCAACTCGCTCGAACGCGTGCGTCGCTGTTGCCCGCGCAAACCGCCGAACGCCAGCGCCAGCGAAACGTTCTCACGCGCAGTCATCGTCGGAATGAGATTGAAGTTCTGAAAGATCATGCCGACGGAAAACCGCCGGTAGCGCGCCATCTGTTTCTTGCTGAACGGACCTAACGGTTGCGACGCAAAATACACTTCACCCTTCGTCGGGTGGTCCAGGCCGCCGAGCATGTTGAGCAAGGTGGATTTGCCCGAACCGGACGTGCCCTGAATAGCGACAAACTCGCCCTCATTGATCTCGAGCGAGACGTTGTCCAGGGCCGTCACACTGTTCGTGCCCATTTGATAAATTTTTGAGACTTCCTCGGCCGCCAACAGCACGCTCATGACGGCTCACTGACTCTCCATAGCGCAAACCTCTCGTTCTCAAAACCCTTCAACGTCATGTCAAACTCTGCCGCGACCAGTCGTTTGGACTCGAGCAACTCCCGCACCTGTGTGTCTTCGTAAACCGCACGCGAGATTATCACGTCGCTGCCCGACGACAGTCCTTCCAAACGCGCGGCGAGATTGACTGTCGAACCGAAGTAGTCGAGACGATCGTTCAAAGTTACGGCGATACATGGACCAGTGTGCAGGCCTGCTTTCAACTGCAACGGCATAGTTCCCTCGCCCGGCTGCGCGAGTGCTCTTTGCGCTTCGAGCATTGCCAGCAGACCGTCAGCCGCGCAACGAAATACGCCCATCACGGCGTCGCCAATGGTCTTTACCACCGCGCCTTCGTGTTCGGCGATCGCCTTCTTCAGTACGTCGAAATGGTTCATCACGCGGCCAAACGCAGTCGCATCGCCGATCTCGCGATAGAGTTTGGTTGAATCACGCAGGTCCGTGAACAGCACGGTCAACGTGCCGACGGAAATCTGTTCGCCCGGACGCAACGCTTCTGACGCAAACAGATCCCGAAACATCTGCAACGCCGTTACTTCGGCCGCCGTCGTTGCCTGATCGCTCCACGCCATTCGTTCGAGTATCACGAGCTGTTCGGCTTCGGTGTCGTTTAGCAGATCGAGCGTGAACCTTTCCGCGAGGTTCAGTGGGTCGCGGCTGGAGCGGTTTTTCGACAGTGCGACCTGTGCTGAAGTGGCGCCGTCTGGAGAAACCGTGATGTTTTGCGCGCCGGGAAGTTCGAGCGTGCGCAAACGATAACTGCCGCTTTCGAGCGGCAGGTTCAAGACGCGCTGTTCGCCTGCCGGAAGTAGTTGTTGGGCCACCACGTGCGGCGTCCACTGCGGACTGCCGATGCAAAACGACTGCACGTCGACGCGCCGCACCGCCGGGTTCGGGCGAAACGTCAGCTCGACGTAACGATCGAAGTTAACGGTGAAATCGATCTTGCAAGTGTCGCAGTGAACGTCGGCGTTGATGTCTTTCAGCGCGAGCGGCGACTCCTGTGGACCACGACACAACGGACAGAGCAGGTCCCATTGGAAGTCGAGCAAACCGATTCGCGTGGCGTGCAAACATACCTCAAGGACGTCGCGACGTTGTTCGCCCCAATCGTCGGCGAGTTTGTAGGGACGAATGCGCATGGCGGCAAGGTCGTCGCCATGTTCGATGAAGTCGGCCAGTCGATCGGCAATCGCGCGCTTCTCCGGCGGAAATTCCGCCTTTTCCAGATCGGCAATCAGCTTCTGCCGCAACGCTGCGAGCCGCGGCAGATCAAATACTGACTGTGAAGTATTGGGCTCGCTCGCGTCCACTTTGGCGCCCTCGACAGCTTCCGCGTCGTACTTTTTGACAGCGTGGCGAAATCGGCGCCCAACAATCAGATTGACTTGCAGGGAAACCGCCACCGCGCCGGGAAGATTTCGCGGCGTGGCCCAGAGTTGATAAATGAGATGCGTCCCGCCGCCGGTGTTTGGCGTCAACTCCGCGAGCACGCGCAGGCGCGCCAGCGGTCCTTTGCTGTAGACGCGATCGATGCCAAAGCGAAACGGCTTGATCCATTCGAACGGTTGCTCTTCCCATTCGACGGGCAAGCCGAAAATCGAGAGTCGCACTTTGCGCCGTGCGTTGCGCAGCGGCTGGTGCGCGTGATCGATCTCTATTTCGGGAACGCCGGTGTCGCGATTGAAGCGGTTGGTGTCGGCAATGAACGGCCAAAGTCTCTCCGGACTCGATTTGAGATCAAACTCCCATCGTTTATGAAGCTCACGAAAAGACATTATTTATTGTTGATTTTTGATTGATGATTTTTGATTGGAAAGACTGTCTGATTTGCAATTAACAATCGAAAATCAACAATCAAAAATCAACAATGACTAGACTTCTTTGTATTCCGAATCCACATCTTCATGCGAGAGCGCGACGCGGTAGTTCTTCGATTGCAGTTGCTTGGTGATCAGCAGATCATCTTTGGTCTTGAGGAGATCCGCGCGACTGTAAACAGAGAGCTCAAAATTGTAACCGTGCGTGATCGCGTCTTTCGGACACGCTTCGACGCAGAAACCGCAAAAAATGCAGCGCCCGTAATCGATGTTGTAAACCGCCGCGTAACGTTCGTCGACTCCGATTCGCTCTTCAGGCGGACGCGGGTCGTCGGCGGCAACGATGTAAATGCACTCTGAAGGACAAGCCGCCGCGCACAGATAACAGGCCACACACTTCTCTCGGCCAAGCTCATCGACGTGCAAAAGATGCTGGCCGCGATAGCGCGGCTGAAGGGTCACCGGCTCATCCGGATACTGCACCGTCCACTTCCGTTTCGGAATGTAAGACAGCGTCACGCCCATTCCCTGGATGATGGCTTTGGTCGATTCGATAACGTCGGAAATAATTGACATGTGCTCAGTTTAATCTGTGTATCAAAAACTCCCAAACACACCCGCAGCAATCATCCACAACAGGAACAGTCCGTAGAAAACAATCGTCAACGCCCCGCTCACGATACCGATGATGGCCAACGGTTTTCCGCCGCTAGTCTCAGGCGTGCGCTTGATCTGCGCGAGCGCCAGCCAGCCAAGCGCGACTGCCACAACTCCCGGCAGCGGCCCGAAACAACCCATAACCAAACCGAGAATCCCCGTCACCATCGACGCGATCGCCAGGCCCTGACTTTGTTTTTTCGCCGGCCGTGGTGGCGGTGGCGGCGGTTGCCACGCCGGGTGCGGCTGCGGTGACTGCCACACCGGCGGCATTGGCGGCCGCTCGTCTGGCGCTACCCAACCGCCGGGCGTGGGCGCGTCGCGCGGAAGCCACTGCGTTTGTTGCTCCGACGGAGGCGGTTTATACGTCGGTTCGCGGATGACGGGATTCCAGTTTGGATCAGCCGGCGGCGACAGCTCTTCGACCAGCATAGTGCC
>DASUOZ010000419.1:0-3207 GCA_036276375.1 Pyrinomonadaceae bacterium
GAGATGGTGATGCCGGGCGACAACGTGGCGATGGAGATCGAGTTGATCGCGCCGATCGCCATGGAGAAGGGGTTGCGCTTCGCGATTCGTGAAGGCGGGCGCACGGTCGGAGCCGGCACCGTGTCGGACATAGTTGAATAGTTATGAATGAAAAGATTCGTATCCGCTTAAAAGCCTACGATCATCGCGTGTTGGACCAGTCCACCACCGAGATCGTCGAAACCGCCAAACGCACCGGCGCGCGCGTCGCAGGGCCGATTCCCCTGCCGACCGTGAAAAACAAGTGGACGGTACTCCGTTCACCACACGTCGACAAGAAGTCGCGCGAGCAGTTTGAGATTCGCACGCACAAACGGCTGATGGACATTCTCGATCCGACGCCGCAAACGGTTGACGCGCTGATGAAGCTCGATCTGCCCGCGGGTGTCGACGTCGAGATCAAGGCGTTCGGCAGGCAATAAAGCATTGTCGATTGTTGATTGCCTATTGCCGATTTGAAGAGGCACGCGGCAGGCGGACAATCAACAATCAAAAATCGGAAATCGAAAATGATAAACGGAATCATCGGAAGAAAAATCGGCATGACGCAGATCTTCGCGCCCGACGGCACGGTCACTCCCGTGACCGTGATCAAGGCCGGACCCTGCGTCGTGGTCCAGAAGAAGTCTGCGGCAGGTCCCGACGGTTACGATGCCGTGCAACTCGGCCTGGTCGATGAGATCCCGCTGAAGTTGAAGAACGTCAGCAAGCCGATGCGCGGTCACTTCGAAAAGACGGGCGGCGGCATTCCGCCGACGAGAATCCTGAAAGAGTTTCGGCTCACGGCCGGCGACGACGGGACGAACGTTGGCGACAAAGTGCTGGTCGATCAGTTTGCCGACGGCGAGCTCGTCGACGTCATTGGACGTTCGAAGGGGCGCGGGTTTGCGGGAACGATCAAACGCCATCACTTCAATCGCGGTCCCGAATCGCACGGTTCGATGAACGTCCGCGCGCCGGGTTCGATTGGCGCTTCGGCCTATCCGTCGCGAGTTGTCAAGGGAAACCGTTCGTCGGGCCATATGGGCGACGCGCGGATCACGACCAAAGGTCTAACTGTCGCGCGCGTTGATGCGGAGAACAACTTGTTGATGATCCGTGGCGCGGTGCCCGGCGCGAATGGCAGTGTCGTGATCGTCCGCAAGGCGACGAGATAATTGTTGATTTGTGATTGCTGATTTTTGTTGAAGCGGCTTTGAAATCGTCAATCAAAAATTGTCAATCAAAAATGGAGAATGGGTTATGCCGACAGTTAAGGTGCGCAACATAAAGAACGAAGAGGTTGGCGAGGTCGAACTGTCCGACGTTGTTTTTGGCGCGCCGTTCAATGAACCGTTGATTCACGCCGCGGTGCGCAATTACATGGCCAATGCGCGCCAGGGTACGTCAGCTACCAAAACTCGCGGCGATGTGTCAGGCGCGGGTCGCAAGCTTTGGAAACAGAAGGGCACGGGCCGCGCGCGTATCGCGTCGCTTCGTTCGCCACTCTGGAAAGGCGGCGGCAACACACATGGACCACAGCCTCGCGACTGGTCCTACAACATGCCGAAAAAGATGCGGCAAGGCGCATTGCGCTCCGCCCTGTCGGAGCGCGTGCGCGAGGGAAATGTCTTCGTGATCGAGGGCTGGAGCTTCGACAAACCGAAGACCAAAGAGTTTGCGCAGTCATTGGCTACGCTCGGGCTCGCAGGAAAGACTTTGGTCGTCGATTCACTCGATAACGACAATCTGCTGTTGTCGGCGCGAAACCTGCGCCAGGCGAAAGTGGTGAACAGTTTTGGTCTGAACATCTACGACCTGCTCTACCACGATCAACTGGTGCTCTCGCGGGCCGCGGCCGCTGAGCTCGATCAGTTGCTCGGCGCGCGCAACGGCGAAAGCGGAGCGGCGGCAAACGAAACGGAAGTCGCCGCGGAAGCAGCGCCGGCGAAGCCGAAACGAACGCGTAAACCGAAAGAGGAGGCGGCCTAAGGATGAGAACTGTTTGGGACATCATCAAGTCGCCGGTGATTACCGAAAAGGCGCTGGCCGCGAAGGAAGAGACGCAGGACGCGCAACAGTTGTTGACCTTCCGTGTCGATCGCCGGGCCACCAAGCCGGAGATCAAGTCGGCGGTGGAGACGATCTTCCAGGTGAAGGTCGATCACATTCGCACGATCAATTACATGGGCAAGACCGCGCGGCGCGGCCGGTTTGAAGGACGCAAGCCTTCGTGGAAGAAAGCTTACGTGACTCTGAAGCAGGGCGAGAAGCCGGTTGATTACGGCGAGGCAATCTAAAGAATCATGGGCATCAAGAAACTTACACCAACATCGGCGGCGCGGCGTTACCAGACCTATCTGACGCGCGATGAGTTGACGGTTGGCGCCGTTCCTGAGAAGAGCCTGCTCGAACCAAAGAAGCGCATCTCGGGACGTAACAATGACGGCCGGATTACGGTGCGGCGTCGCGGCGGCGGCCACAAGCGTTTCTATCGCGTGGTGGATTTCAAGCGCGACAAAGAAGGCGTGCCGGGTCGCGTCACGCAGATCGAATACGATCCGAACCGGTCGGCGCACATCGCGTTGATCACTTATCTCGACGGCGAGAAACGCTACATCATCGCGCCGACGGGTTTGGAAGTCGGCAAGACGATCATGAGCGGCGCCGAGGCCGACATTCTGCCGGGCAATTCGCTGCCGTTGATCAATATTCCGCTCGGTACGCAGATTCACAACATTGAACTGCGCCCCGGCAAAGGCGGCCAGATGGCGCGGTCGGCGGGCACGTTTGCCCAGCTCGTAGCGAAGGAAGGCGAGTACGCGCAGTTGCGTATGCCGTCCGGTGAAGTCCGGCGCGTGCCGTTGGTCTGCAAGGCGACGGTGGGCCAGGTCGGCAACATCGAGCACGAGAACGTTTCGCTTGGTAAAGCCGGGCGCTCGCGTTGGAAGGGTTTGCGGCCGAAAGTCCGCGGCGTGGCGATGAACCCGGTGGACCATCCGCACGGCGGTGGTGAGGGTAAGACCTCGGGCGGCCGTAACCCGGTGACGCCGTGGGGCCAGCCGACGCGTGGCTACAAGACGCGCAGCAACAAGCGCACACAGAAGATGATCCTGAAGGATCGGAGAACCAAGTAAAACAAACCATCCACAGATTACGCAGAGTGAGTAATCTGCGTAATCTGCGGAT
>DASUOZ010000420.1:0-2476 GCA_036276375.1 Pyrinomonadaceae bacterium
GCATTCGGAACTTTCAGCCCAACGAGTGTGTGACCCGCTTCGTGATATGCAGTGACTCGCTTCTCCTCGTTCGAGATCACCATGCTCTTGCGCTCAGCGCCCATCAACACTTTGTCTTTCGCCAACTCGAAGTCGCCCATCGCCACGAGCTTCTTGTTGTAGCGGGCGGCGTTGAGTGCGGCTTCGTTCACGAGGTTCGCGAGATCGGCGCCGGTAAAACCCGGTGTGCCGCGCGCGATCACGGAGATGTCCACGTCCTCACCGAGCGGAATCTTCCGCGTGTGAACTTTCAGAATGCCTTCGCGGCCACGAACGTCAGGACGCGAAACCACGACGCGTCGATCGAATCGGCCCGGCCGGAGCAACGCCGGATCCAGTACGTCCGGACGGTTTGTCGAAGCGATCAGGATCACGCCGTCGTTCGACTCAAAGCCGTCCATTTCGACGAGCAACTGGTTCAAAGTCTGTTCGCGCTCGTCGTGTCCGCCGCCTAGACCAGCGCCACGATGACGACCGACGGCATCAATTTCGTCGATGAAGATGATGCACGGTGCGTTCTTCTTGCCCTGTTCAAACAGGTCGCGAACGCGCGACGCGCCCACACCGACAAACATTTCGACGAAGTCAGAACCGGAAATCGAGAAGAACGGAACGTTTGCTTCGCCCGCAATCGCACGGGCCAAAAGCGTTTTACCCGTTCCCGGCGGTCCCATCATCAGAACGCCCTTCGGAATACGTCCGCCGAGCTTTTGAAACTTCTGCGGCTCTTTCAGGAACTCAATTATTTCCTGAAGCTCTTCCTTCGCTTCCTCAACGCCGGCGACGTCCTTAAACGTCACGCGCTTCTGCTGGTTATTGAGCAACTTCGCGCGGGACTTACCAAACGACAACGCTTTATTCCCGCCCGACTGCATCTGCCGCAACATGAATATCCAGATGGCGATAATGAACAACAGCGGCGCCCACGTAATCAGCATGGGCCAGATGAAACTAGTGCTGCCTTCTTCTTCGACCTTGGGAACACGTGGCTTGTTGTTGACGCTCTCCCGCGCATACTTGAGCACGTCGGCCTTCGCCGTTTCGTTGGATAGAGATGAGCGATATTCCTGGTTGCTGCTATCGGTTGCTACGGTCTCGCTCTGTTTGACGACAATCTGCTTGAGGTTGCCGCTGTCCATCAGGCGATAAAGTTGCACCAGATCCACCGGCTGCGAGGTGTTGCCGCGGGGGTTGACCAGCTTATAGAGCAAAAGAGCCCCCGCGATGATCAGGAGCCAAAAAACGATCTGTCTTGCAGTAGAACTCAAATTCATTAACGCCTCCGACCCGCGATAATAACTTATCGGGGCCTCATTTGTCGCCGTCCAGCCCAAAAAACGGGCTCGAAAATAGAATCGTTACGATGCGCCTCTACGCCTTCTCGTTGCGCCCGTAGCCACCCGCGAGAATAACACCGCCGCACCCCGTATCGTGACCTTTGGTTACAAAGATCGTCCCAGTGACTATAAAGACTGAATGCCCCTTTTTCAATTGCTTTCAGACTCAAATTTCAGCCGGTTTTTGCGCCGTTTGACCCTTCCTCCACCCGGTAATTCCACCGTTCGGCCGCCCGCCGTGCCTTCCAGCAGCTTCTCGACCGCCAACAGGTGCACCATCTCCAGTCGCCGGGCACTGCCGCGGGCTTGCGCCAGCCATTGCCGCAATGCGCGTCGCCGTAGCGCCGGCGGCTCATTAGCCAGGAGCTTTACGTTCAAGGCCGGCGTTTCGGTTTCGACGTCTTCGTCGCCGGCTTCTCCATCTGTTAGTGACGCCCGTTGCAGGAGTTCGTCGGCGTCGCTCAAAAGTACCGCGCGATCCTCGCGCAACTGCGCGGCCGTACGAGACAGTGCTTCCACGACGCGGTTGTTGAACGACTGCATCAGCGGCAGAAGTTGTTGCCTGACGCGTACGCGAGACAGCGCCGGATCGCTGTTCATCTCGTCAACGAGGTACTCGGCCCGGCGGAGGCGGCAGTAGTTTTCGGTGTCGCTGCGTCGCGCCCAGAGAAGTGGGCGAACGAGTTTGATCGAGGAGTTGGGCGTGAGCGGGCGCATCGCTTCCATACCGCCGAGGCCGGCGCCTGCACTGCCACGCATCAGTCGCATCAGCACCGTCTCCGCCTGATCGTCCATCGTGTGCGCCGTAAGCACATACTTCGCCGACTTACGCCTCGCGGTTCGCTCCAGAAACGCGTAGCGGGCCTGGCGCGCCGCCTGCTCGAGATTGTCGTTGTTGGCTCGCGCGATCTCGGCGACTTTCGCACGCCCGATGACTGATTCGTACCCCAGTTTCGCAGCGAGCGCCGAAACCCAACGCGCGTCCTGAGCGCTCGTCGGTCGTAGCTTATGATCCAAATGCGCGACACAGATCCGCGCGGAAAGCTTGCTCGCGGATCGCAGCTCGTGCAAAGCGAGCAACAACGCAGTTGAATCCGCGC
>DASUOZ010000421.1:0-8870 GCA_036276375.1 Pyrinomonadaceae bacterium
GGACCTGTCTCCCGGCGTCTAAACTAACCGGCGTTTCCATCCCGCAATCCGTTTACAACAGGAGTCTGTATGTTTCGTCTGCCCCGCATTGCTCCCGTTGCTCTGATTCTATTTGCGTCTTCGGCTCTGACTCCTGCGCAAACGACGGAGAGGTCGACTGGGCCGGCAAAACCCGCGGCGACTCAGCCCGCAGCAGCAAAGCCCGCAGCAACGACGACGTCCGCCGAAGCTAAGAGCGCGGCGCTGACCGAAGAAGAGCGTCGAGCGAGAGCGCGACGAGCAGCGGCGCGTTCGTTACTGATCGCGCTTTCCACGGACGCGCGGGCCTTCAACGATCAAACGTTGCGCGCGCGTTCGCTGGCGCGGATCGCTGACGCGCTGTGGACGGTCGACGCCGAGCAGGGACGATTAATGTTTCGCAAAGCGTGGGAGGCCGCTGAGGGGGCCGACCTCGAGAGCGATCGAAAACTCCAGCAGGAAATTGAAAGGCAGAAAAGTAACACCGGCGGTAGCTTTGGTGTCACGCTGCCGCCTGGTTTGCGTCGCGAGGTTTTAAAACTTGCAGCCCGGCATGATCGCGCGCTGGGCGAGGAGTTTCTCGAAAAGCTGAAGGCGCAAAAACTTGAAAGTACAACCACCAATCTACGCCCGGGCCGTTCGAGCGAAGCGCTCAACCAACGTTTGAGCGTCGCCAGAGAACTGCTACAGGCCGGTGAGTTGGAGCGCGCGGTTCAGTTCGCCGAACCGGCCTTGACCGTAGTTGCCATCGAATCGATCAACTTCCTGTCATTTCTGCGCGAAAAGGACCCAGCGTCCGCTGACCAACGTTATGCCGCGTTGCTGGTGTCAGCCGCACGCGATCCACAATCAGACGCGAACACCGTCTCGATGCTTTCGTCCTACATTTTCACGCCGTACCTGAGCATGATTTTTACGAAGGAAGGTGTCAATTCGTCGCAGTCTTCCGACAAGATCACGCCCGCCGACGTCTCGCCTGAACTGCGCAACGCGTTCTTTCAATCTGCTGCCTCGATTCTGCTGCGGCCATTGCCGCTACCCGGACAGGATCAAACATCTGCGGGGCTCCAGGGAAAGTACATGGTCATGAAGCGCTTGCTTCCGTTGTTCGAACAGTCGGCTCCGGCGGAAACGACCGAATCGCTGCGGGCGCATTTGAACGCCTTGAGCGCGACATTGCCGGAAGACACACGCAGAAACAACGAAGAGTCGCTCGCGGAAGGCCTCCGTCCGGAAAAACCAGCCGCCGATCGTGAACAGTCGCTACTCGATCGCGTTGAACGCGCAAAAACTGCGGCCGACCGCGACGCGGCCTACGTCGCTTTAGCTTTTCTTTTGGCCGGCCGCGGCGATATGCGAGCCCGCGACTACGTCAGCAAAATCGACGATTCGGAAGTGCGTAATCAGTTGCAGGCTTATATCGATCCGTCGCTGGCGATGTACGCCGTGAAGAAAAAACTGACGGACCAGGCGCTCGAGCTGGTCCAAAAAGGCGCGCTGAATCATCTGCAAAAGGTGTGGGTGTTGACTCAAACTGCGAAGAACCTGGCGCCAACCGACAAAGAGAAAGCCATCGAGCTCGTGGAAGTCGCGGGCAACGAAGCAAGGCGCATCGACGTTTCAGATCTTGCGCGGCCACAGGCCTTGATTGCCGTAGCGAATGCGTTGCAGGTCGTGGATGCGCCAAGAGTCTGGGACGCGACGTTTGATGCCGTAAAAGCAGCGAACTCTTCCGAAGGTTTCACCGGTGAAGACGGCGAAATAGTTCTGAAATTTCACAACAAACGAACCGGCTCGATTTACAGCAACGACGTGCCGGAGTTTGACCTCGACGGAATCTTCCGCGAACTCGCGGAGCAGGATTACGAACGCGCGGTGGAACTGGCGCGCGGTTTCCAGGCTGAAGGACCACGTGCAGTGGCGACGATTGCGATTGCGCGCGGGGTGTTGGAGCCGAAGAAGAAAGCCACCGCGAAGAGTCAGGAATAAATATTCCTCGGCCGCGTCAACAGCGCCAACGGATCGTCAACGTTCAACGCCTCACGCACATAGAAGGGCTCACCCGCGTCGACGCCGATCAACGATCCGAAATAACGCATCCGCACCTCGATCTCCGCAAGAAACCCTCGCTCACTGATTCGCGTGCTCGGTTCCTGAGACGCTTCCTGGTAAAACTGCGACGCGTGCGCACGGATCGCCGCCATCTTTTCGTCTACAAACCCCGAAACGTCTACGACGAACGACGGCACGATCCGGCGAGAAAACAACGAGTGCATGATCGCGGGCATCTGTACCGGCGCGAGTCCCGCCTCTTCATCGTACCGGCCCATCGACGCGAGCCGTGCGGCTTGTCTCACGATGATGGAGGTGTTGGCGTGATCCGGGTGCGGGTCGTCTTCGTGCGTTGTCAACAAAACTTTCGGTTTGTACGTTCGCAGCACGCGCGCGAACGCCGTACGCGCGAGTTCAGTGGGCCAAACGTGCCCGTCCGGCTGTTCCAGGTTCACACGCACGTCGAGTTTCAAAATGCGCGCTGCTTCGACTGCTTCCTGCGCGCGGATTTCGGGAGTGCCGCGCGTGCCCATCTCGCCGCGCGTCAGGTCGCACACGCCGGTACGATAGCCGAGCGATTTCAATTTGAGCAGTGTCCCAGCGACCGACAACTCGGCGTCGTCCGGGTGTGAAAATACGGCCAGCACATCAAGCTGGATTGCGTCGGAACTCATATCAGGACTCAGCTTACCGCCTGACACGTTACTTGTCATCGGGTTCCTGTTCTGGCACTTGCGTTGAAAGACAACCGTTTGTCTACATTTCCGACATTGGTTTTTGGAAATTCTGGTCCACTCTTCCGGCTCCAGCCCGCGATAGAGATCTTTCAGGAGAAACAAAACACGTGCTCTTCGTCCTTTTGCTATTGCTGCAACTCGCTGTTGCTCCCGCGCCCGTTAGCGATCGGAATGACGATTCGCTCCTGCTGGAATCCGGGAAAGCCGCGACGGTCAGAAAACATCACGCGCAAACCGGCGATATCAAGATCGTCTCGTACAACATTCGCTGGCGCGGTGGCGACGAACTTAAACAGATAGCCAAACTGCTACACGAAGATCCGGAGATTGGCGGCGCCGCAATTCTCGGGTTGCAGGAAGTGGACCGGCACAAGAAGCGCACCGGCCACAGCAACACCGCGAAAGCCCTGGCTGAGGAGCTGGGCCTGCATTACGCATGGGCCGCGCCGCCGGCGGCTAAACCGAAAGACGAAGAGGAGACGGGCGTCGCGATCCTCAGTGTGTTTGCGCTGTCCGACCTGCGGCGCATCGTTCTTCCGCACCCGGGGCCGGATCGCCGGCGACGCGTCGCACTCGGCGCGACCGTCGAAATGGAAGGACGCCAGTGGCGCGTCTATTCCGCGCACGCCGAAACACGAATCTCCGTTGACAAAAAAATGGAGCAGTTCAACGCGATTCTGGAAGATCTCGCGCGCTATCCAGCGGACATGCCGGCCGTCATAATGGGTGATCTGAACACGTGGCAGATGAGCGCCGACGACAAAACGATCAAGCTATTCTCAAACGCCGGGCTGAAAACGCCTTTCGGATCGCAATCGACTTTTCGTCGCCGCGTTCTGTTAGTTCCGGTTGAGCTGAGGCTGGATTGGGTTTGGTTACGGGGATTGGACGCGACGGGCTTCGGAATCGACCGCCAGATTGAAATTTCGGACCATTGGCCCTTGTGGGCCAACGTAAAACCGGCTGCAACACCGGCCGCGACTAAAAAATAACACCGTGCCACTTGAAAACACGTGCGACTCGTGTCACAAAATGTGGGAATGACTTGCCGCAACTGCGAGCGGCGCACGAGTTGGCTGCGCACGCGGTGCCGAACCTGTCAAAGCCGGCTACCAGCATGGTACGTAGTTACTGCGATCGTGATCTGCGTCGCAATCTACGCAGGCTTCCTGCTGCTCGAAAACCTGTTCTGAATGGTAGCCACAAAGAGGCACAAGAAGCACAAGGAAAGCTATGGTTAACTACTTTGTGCTTCTTGTGCCTCTTTTGTGGCTTAACAACTACCGGACGCCCCACTCCCACAAACCGTAACTGATCTTCTTATCGAGTGGTTTCCCGGATTGCTTCAAACTCAACGCGATCTGGCCGCGATGATGCGACTCGTGCGAAATCAGGTAACCGAAAAAAGCCGCCGCATGCGGTTTGAAGCCTTTCACCTTGCCGCCCGCTTCCAGGCTCTGCTCGAGCAGGGCACCGATCGCCTTGCCCGACTCCGTTAACGACTTCGCCAACAACTTCCTGTCGTTTGCCTGTTCGGCTTCGATCTTGTTGAGGCCTTTGAGCAGCTCGGGCGCGGCTGACTTCAACCACATCAGCCGCACGTTATGCAGGTGAGCAAATTGTTCGCCGACGCTTCTGCCTTTCGAAGCCGAGTGACTGGCGAGCGACTGCGGGTCGATAGACTCGAGCAGATACTGGTTGATGCGATCGTGAATAGCCCACGTTTCAACGAGTTGATTGTTTGACATGTTAGCGAACCTTCACTACGACACTATTGACCTGTAAAGCGTTACCCGTGGCTCGTTGCAAATCCGCGATGGCTTTGTTCAAGTCCGTCTGTGCTTTTAACTCCATCCCGCGCGCCGTTGTCAACGCCGTCTGGCGTTCGAGCACCAGGAAAGTCGTTGACTGACCCGCGTCGAGCTTTCGTTGTTCGCTCGCAAACTGTTGCTCGTTTGCTTCACGCGTCGCGATGGCTGCGCGCAAACGCGACTCGGCGCTGCGCATCGCCTGCAACGCGTTTCTCACTTCAACCTCGATCGACTGTTCGAGCTGTTCGCGCTGCGTCGCGATTCGTTCGCCTTCGACGAGCGAACGGCCGAGTTGAGCTTCGGCCGTGCGATTGCGCAACGGCAAACTGATCTGTACGCCGACTCGGAAGTTATTGAAACGATTCGAGAGCAGGTTTTCGACCGACGTTCCGAAACCTCCTAACAGATCGCGCGACAAAGTCTGTGGCGGAACGATCGGCAGCGGATCGAGTCCCTGGAGTTGCGAAAGCTCATCCACTCGCTGCCTGATTTGTAACTGCGATGCAGTGAACGGATTCACACCCGTGGTGCTGATCGAGCCCGCGAGGCCGTTGATGCCGTATTGACCGACGAGATCGACCGCCGGCTTCGTTTGGTTCTCGAAGTAGCGCTGGTCTATCTCGTTGATCTCCTTGACCACGTTTGACTGCTGCAACTCCGGCCGGTTCTCCATCGCCGTCTTGAGCGCGTCCGAAAGCGCCACCTGCGGCACCGACAGTTCAACGGGATCGGTCGGCACGATGGACGCGATCCACATCGTGGACTGCTTATTCTCGGCAATCAGGTTCTTAAGAGCATTCTCGGCACGTGAGACTTCTTCGAGCGCACTAAACACACCCTGCTCGTAAGAAAAGATCTGCGACTCAGCCGCGACGATGTCGATCGGCGCGAGTTGTCCTTCCTGCACGAGACGCTTGTTGTGATTGAGCTGCGTCTGCGCCACCGTCACCGCATCGCGCTGTACCTGAAGGCTGCGCAGCGCAAACACGAGATCCCAGTAAGCGCGTTGCACGCTGGTGATCGTGTCGATCGCGCGCTGGCGAAACTGCGCATCCGTGAGTGACAAGTTTTTACGCGCGATCTCGATCTGGCGCCGGCTGTTGTCAAACTTCAACCCGCGCCAAAGCGGCTGCGTGTAAGTAACGGACATCGACGTTGGAAACGATGGATTCAGCGCCGTAAACTCGTTGTTAGTAGTAAATCTTCCCGACGAGACGTCGAGTCGATAACTGCCGCCGAGAAACGGCGTTTGACCTTCGAGCCGGGCGTTCCCGGCGAAGTCGCTTTGAATCACCGAACCGTTCTGACCACCACTCAAAAAGCTGGAGATCGGATTCTCAGCACGTTCGTAAAACGCTCCCGTAGACAAACGCGGATCGTAAACACCCTGCGCGCCGAGCAGATCGAACTCAGCGACACGCACGTTCTGACGCGCCACCTCAATGTCCTTGTTGTTCTCGAGCGCAAGCGAAATCGCGTCGCGCAAGGACAGCGGCTGTTGCCGGTTCATGTCGATGCCGACACGGTTCAACTCAGGCAATGGTTTCTGCGCCGCGCGAAAGTCGGGCGCGACTGGAGGCACCGGGATCTGCTTGATCGTATCGGTCTCTGGTGACGGGGAGGCCGCGGGCTGCTGCGCCGTCGCCGTCGTCGACACACTGATTACGATGGCGAGCACCAACAACGAACCGAACAACGACGTCGCAGCACTCGCAACTTTGCGTCGCACGCGTCCGAAGAGCGTCTGGGCTCCGTTTCTGATCCGGCCCCAAACACGGCTCCGCGCGACGTCGTCGAAGAGTGAATAAAACACCGGCACCGCCAGCAGTGTCAGCAGCAAACAGAGCGTCTGTCCGCCGACCACGAGCACGCCGATCGATCTATTTGTTCCGGAACCTGGACCAGTCGCCAGCGTCAACGGCAACATGCCGGCGACGAGCGCGATGGTCGTCATGAGAATCGGGCGCAAACGATCGCGGTTTGCGCGAATAATTGCTTCGAATCGTTCCATACCTCTTTCCCGCAATTGATTTGTGTGATCGATCTGGAGAATCGCGTTCTTCTTCACCACGCCAAACAACAGCAGCAGACCGAGACCCGAAAAGATGTTTACGGTCTGCCCCGTCATCAGCAGTGAAAGAATGCCGAACGGAATCGCCAGCGGCAGCGTCAGCAGGATCGTTACCGGGTGAATGAACGATTCAAACTGCGCCGCGAGCACCATGTACATGAAGACAAACGACAGCAGGAACGCCAGACCGAAGTAGTATCCCGCACGGCCCAGCTCCTTCGAGCGGCCGGCCAGACCGGTCGTGTACGCCGGATCGATCTGAATCTCCCTGGCAAACTCGTTCATCTTCTCAATTACCGCCGCCTGCGAACCGCCCGGCCGGATGTTGCCCAGCAGCATCACCTGGCGTTGCCGGTTCAAGCGATCGATTGCCGATGGTCCAGTGCCTTCCTCAACGCGCACGAGGTTGTCGAGACTTACCCAACCGATTTTCGTCGACGACACGATCATTCGCTGCAAACCCTCGGCGCTCGTGCGGTACTGACCGACCGCTCGGACGCGTACGTCGTATTGATCGGTGCCGGCGTTGAACGTCGAGACTTTCTGGCCCGCGACGAGCGAGTTGAGCGCCTGCGCGATGTCGCCGACGCGCACACCGAGATCCGCGGCGCGAGCGCGATCGATCACGACCCGTAACTCCGGCTTGCCGCTAATCAGCGTCGAGTCGGCGTCGACGACGTCCGGAATCGTCTTCATCTTCGCCAGCAACTTGTCTGAGTATTCCGTCAGCTTCTTCAGGTCTGGACCACCAATGACGTACTGAATAT
The DNA here is from genome assembly GCA_036276375.1 of Pyrinomonadaceae bacterium. Taxonomy (GTDB): domain Bacteria; phylum Acidobacteriota; class Blastocatellia; order Pyrinomonadales; family Pyrinomonadaceae; genus PSRF01. The sequence continues at coordinate 7,457 of DASUOZ010000421.1, forward strand.
CCGCGTTGCGGAAACCGCCGCCGGAAATCGCCGCGACCTGTTGCACGCTCGTGCGCAGTTGTCCCGGATACTGTTGCTGGTACTTCGCGAGTGTTTCGTTACGCGCGCGCACCATCAACTGCTCCTGCGTGACACTGCGTTCTCCGATAGGCGTCAGCTTCACGTAAATCGTCGCGAGGTTCACCTGTTCCTGCTGTCCGCCGCCGATGGTGGTCAGTGTGTCGGTAACGCCGGGAAATTTTCGTAGATCGACAGCGATGCGTTCGGCTAGCGTCGACGTCGCGGCGAGCGTCGAGCCTTCCGGAGCACGCACTTGAATTTCGAATTGCGACTGGTCGTCGACCGGCAGGAAGTTCTTGCCCACGAACATGAAGAGCGGCACGATGCTGATAATAACGACCGCACACGCAACCACAATCGCCCAACGATGCTGCATCGACCACGTCAACATCTTCGTGTACGTGCGATCGATCGGGCGATAGAAGCGCGACTGTTTCGAGCCGTGATCCGCAGGCTCGGTGTGACGTTCGAGCGGGCGCTCTTTCGCGTCATCGCTGCGTTTGATCAAACGCGCCGCGAGCATCGGCGTTAACGTAAAAGACACGAGCAACGAAACCGCGATCGCGAACGCCGACGTCAAACCGAACGACGACATGAACCGGCCCACGATTCCGCCCATGAAACCGACCGGCAGAAACACAGCCAACAACGAGAGCGTCGTCGCCATGACGGCGAGGCCGATCTCCTTAGTTCCGTCGATGGCTGCCTGAAACGGCGGAATGCCCTTCTCTTCGATAAAGCGAAAGATGTTTTCCAGCACGACGATGGCGTCGTCGATAACAATACCGACCATCAGCGTGAGCGCGAGCATCGTGATGTTGTTGAGCGTGAAGCCCATCGCGGCCATCAAACCAAACGTGGCCACGATCGACGTCGGAATAGCGAGGCCCGCGATGAAGGTGGAACGAAAGCTCCACAAAAACACAAACACGACGATCGCGGCGAGAATACTGCCCTCGATCAAGTGCGTCTGAATCGACTCGATCGACGCCTTGATGAAGATCGATTGATCGCCGACGACTTCGGTCTTGAAACCCGGCGGCAGAGTCTTGCCAATCTCCTGCAAGCGCTGCTTCACCTCATCCGCGACGGCGACAGTGTTCTGTCCCGACTGTTTCGAGACGATCAAAGTGACGGCCGGCTGGCCGTTCAACCGCGCTTCAGTGCGCGGTTCTTCGGCTGCGTCTTCTGCGTAACCAACGTCGCTGAGCTTGACTGAGTAATTGTCGCGATTTGCGACGACCAGATTGTTGAATTCGGAAGGTTCGACAATGCGACCCATAGTGCGCACTGTCAGCTCACGTGTGCCCTCGTCGATGCGACCACCCGGCACTTCCAGGTTCTGCGCCCGCAC
>DASUOZ010000422.1:0-2991 GCA_036276375.1 Pyrinomonadaceae bacterium
CAGTGAGCGCGATATGATCGACCCACGCGCTGAAACTTACCCGGGGACTACAGGAGTGTGCATGTCTAGTGAACAACCCAAGCTGAATAACAGCGAGGCAGATAACTCAACAACTTCCAGCGAGGCCGAGCCTCAGCCGCAACGACCGATCATGGCTTCTCCATCCGGATCAGCAGCCCAACCAGGCTTCGATGATGCAGACGAGGCGCGAGCCAGTGGCGACGTCGATTTCGGACAGCTTCTCGACCAATTCGAACAAGAACAAGCAACGCTTGAAGAAGGCGAAGTCGTTCGTGGCACGGTCGTCGGCCTCAGCGAACGTGGTGTCGTTATTGATTTTGGTTACAAGTCGGAAGGCATCGTTAATCCGGCCGAGTTTACCGAGAACGGGCAGCTCACCGTCAAAGCCGGCGACGAAGTCGACGTACTCGTCAAGAGCATGGAGACTGCCGATGGCCTGCCGGTACTTTCCCGCGCCGATGCCGTTCGGATGAAGGCGTGGGACGACCTCGAGAAGGCGTATCGCGAAGGTTCCAGCGTGAAAGGCCGCGTCGTGGACCGCATCAAAGGCGGTCTGCGCGTGGACATCGACGGCATCGCCGCGTTTCTGCCAGGCTCGCAAGTGGATGTGCGGCCGGTGAGAAATCTCGATAGTCTGCGCAATCAGATCGTCGACGCCAAGGTCATCAAGCTGAACCGCAAGCGTTCAAACGTGGTGTTGTCGCGCAAAGCCGTCATCGAGCAGGAGAACACCGGACGCAAAGATCAAACGCTCGGGCAGATTGAAGAAGACATCGTGGTCGAAGGTCAGATCAAGAATCTTACTGACTACGGCGCGTTCGTTGACCTCGGCGGTGTCGATGGTCTGTTGCACGTCACTGACATGTCGTGGGGCCGCCTGCAGAATCCGAACGAGTTGTTCAAAGTCGGCGACAGCATTCAGGTCAAGGTGCTGAAGTTTGATCGCGACCGCGAGCGTGTTTCGCTCGGCTACAAGCAACTGCTGCCCGATCCGTGGTCCAGCGTTGAGGAACGTTTCCCCATCGGGACAAGAATCAGCGGGCGTGTCGCGAGCGTTGCCGATTACGGCGCGTTCGTCGAGCTCGAGCCGGGTGTTGAAGGACTGGTCCACGTTTCGGAGATGAGCTGGTCCAAGCGAGTGAAGCATCCGAGCAAGGTCGTGAATCCCGGCGACATGGTGGAAGTTGAAGTCTTGAGCGTCGATCCGAGAGCGCGGCGCATCAGCCTCGGCATGAAGCAGGTACAGGAGAACCCGTGGCAAACGCTGCACGAACGTTACCAGGTTGGCACGCGCGTTCACGGACGCGTCAGAAACCTGACTGACTTCGGCGCGTTTATCGAAATTGAAGACGGCGTGGACGGCCTGGTGCACGTTTCAGACATTTCCTGGTCGCGCCGGATCAAACACCCGAGCGAGGTGCTGAAGAAAGGACAGGAGATCGACGCGGTTATCACCAGCATCGATAGCGAGAATCGCCGCCTGTCGTTGTCGATCAAAGATCTCGAGCCGAACGCCTGGGAGAAGTTTACGAATGAACACAAACCTGGCGACGTAGTTCGCGGGAAGGTGGCGCGTTTTGCCAACTTCGGCGCGTTTGTCGAACTGGACGACAATCTCGAAGGTCTCTGCCACATTTCGGAGCTGTCCGAAGAGCGCGTGGCGAAGCCGGAGGACGTAGTCCAACTGGGACAGGAGCTCGATTTCAAGATCCTGCGCATCGATCCCGACACCAAGAAGATCGGGCTGTCCGCCCGCGCCGTGGGCAAAGACGAGCCGATCATCGACACGAAGATCTATTCTTCGGAGGCGGGCGGTGGCATGGCGTCGCTGGGCGAGTTGGCGGATTTTGGTCTCAGCAAAGCGGAGTCGAGCGACGAGTAGGTTCCGGCCCACCCCACTACAATTCTGTCGTACTCCTGGACAGTCTTGCCCGACGAGTTCTTTTTCTGGTAGTGTACGAGTAACATAACCTCGCTATTATCAAGACGTTACTTAAAAACTTTCTATTTCAATAACCGAGGTGATGCATGACAAAAGCAGAACTCGTTGAAGACGTAGCGCGAGCGGCTGAACTGACAAAGAAGGACGCGGAACGTTTAGTCGAAATTGTCTTTGAAAGCATCATTGAGACCTTGAACCAGGGCGAGAAGATCGAGTTGCGCGGCTTCGGCAGCTTCCGGGTGCGCGAGCGTGGCGCGCGGCGTGGGCGGAATCCAAAGACGGGCGACCCGGTGAGTATTCCGGCCAAGCGTGTGCCTTATTTCAAACCCGGCAAGGAACTGAAAGAGCTCATCAACGATGACAATGCGGCGACACAGGCGTCAACAAACACCTCACGCGGACTCGGCGACGACGGTAACCGGACGCCACCCATCCTTTAGTTTGGCTACCAGTTTTCCAGGCACGAGGTAATTCGAATTGCAGAGATTGTGGAGTCCCTGGCGTTCCAAGTACATCGCGTCAGGAGTTGATTCACAGAAGGAGGGCTGCGTCTTTTGCGACATCGCCGCCAGTCCCGACGACGACGCTTCCAACTTCGTGCTGCATCGCGGTCAGCACGCGTTTGCGTTGCTCAATCTTTATCCTTACATAACCGGCCATCTGATGATCGTGCCTTATCTGCACACGAGCGAGTTTGATTCGGTGCCGAAAGAGATCACCGACGAGATGATGGATCTCGCCAAGCGTTCGCAGACGGCGTTGCGAGACGTTTATTCACCATCCGGGTTCAACATGGGAATGAACCTGGGCTCAGCGGCGGGCGCCGGCATCGCCGATCACATCCACATTCATTTACTGCCACGATGGTCTGGTGACACAAACTTCATGACGACGGTCGGTGATTCGCGGGTGATTCCGGAAGCGCTCGACGTGACTTACTCAAGACTCCTGGAAAAGTTTTAGCCACAAAGAGACACAACAAGCACAAGGAATGCGTTTTGAGTTCAAGCTTTAGCTTGCCCTTAATA
>DASUOZ010000423.1:0-5388 GCA_036276375.1 Pyrinomonadaceae bacterium
GATCTGTCAGGGACGACGAAAACATTGCTGCCGGTGGCGATAGCGATAGCCGTAGTCGGCGTAATCGCGTTGACGTTAAACGCGCGTTCGTTGAATTTGTTAATGCTCGGTGAGCGCGACGCGTTCGACCTCGGCGTGGAAGTCGGGCGTGTGCGGATTGTGGTATTTGTGGTGGCGAGTTTGTTGGTAGGTAGTTCGGTAGCGGCGAGCGGATCGGTTGGGTACGTCGGTTTGGTCGTGCCGCACCTGGTGCGACTCTCGCTTGGCAGTGATAACCGGATCAGTATTCCGGCGGCAGCGCTTGGCGGTGCGTTGTTTGTGATCGTGGCAGACACGGTCGCCCGCACGATCATCGCGCCGCGCGAGCTTCCGGTGGGCGCCATCACGGCCCTCATCGGCGCGCCGTTGTTTATTTATCTTTTGAAACGCGTTTGAGTTTTAGCTTGGACTGGATTTGAGTCTGGCTCAGTAAGAGATGCAGTTTGGGTTACGGCTACACCGGATGTGCGGCGAGGCTACGCCTCGCCGGTGGGGGTCCTAAAACCACTGATGGGCTGCGCCCTTCGTTCGGGCTCAGCCCGATGGTCTGGGCCAAAGGCCATACGAGGGGCGTAGCCCAACTCCTTTTTATCGAGCGCCCCGGCAAGGCATAGCCTCGCCGCACATCCGGCGGCGGAGCCGAGGCGTAGGTCCAGCGAGAAGAACGCCGCGTGAGTGGAATACAAAGACGAGAGCCGAGGCGTAGGTCACGATGAAAGCGAGGCGTAGTGAGGATGAGAGTCGAGGCGTAGTGAGGATGAGAAGCGCGGCGTACGTCACCATGAGAGCCGACGTCACGATCAGAGCCGAGGCTGGTCACTAAAAACGAGAAACCACAGATGATGCTCGAAGCTCGAGATCTAACAATCAAGTACGACCAACGCGTGGCGGTGGCGAACGTGTCGCTGGCGTTGAAGGCCGGCGAGGTGACGGCGATTATTGGGCCAAACGGCGCCGGAAAGTCGACGCTGTTGCGCGCGTTGAATGGCCAGGTGCGACCTTCGGCGGGTGTGGTCCTGCTGGACGGCGAACCCATCGAAAAGTTTAGCCGCCGCAGCATTGGCCGGCGCATTGCCGTGGTCGCGCAGGAGGCTGAGCTTCGTTTTCCCGTAACCGTGCTTGAGTTTGTGCTCGGCGGACGTTTTGCCTGGGGCGGCAAGGCGGGCTGGGGCTGGGAAACAGACCGCGACCTGCGCGTAGCTGAAGCAGTCTTGACGGAAACCGAACTCTCCGAACTGAGCGGCCGGTTGATGAATGAACTCTCGGGCGGTGAAAGACAGCGCGCGGTGCTCGCCAGAGCGTTAGCCACGGAAGCGGCCTTTCTGCTGCTCGACGAGCCGACCGCGAACCTCGACCTCTCGCACCAGGCGACTCTGTTAACGCTCGTCAGAAACCGTTGCGACGAACACGACGCGGCGGCGCTGGTGATCACTCACGACATCAATCTTGCAGCGCAGTTTGCCGATCACATTCTGTTGCTGAAGAGTGGCAGGGTTGTCGAAGCCGGACCACCGCGCGCGGTGTTAACCCCGGAACTGCTGCGCGAAGTTTTTGCCGTTACTGTTTTAGTCGACGCGCATCCGGTGACGAACGCGCCGCGCGTAACGCCGGTGCATGGAGGGAAGTGATTTAAAAGGGATCAGGTTGCAAGGTGTGCGAGTTCACGGACGCAGGTGCGTCACTTACAGAATCCGTCCTTGCAACCTGAAAGCGAAACTCAGGTTTTTTTGGTAAACAACCCACCCGCGAGAAACGCCGCGCCGAGCAGGAGGTGAATCGCGTGATCAGAGGTGCCGAAATGGAGCGGGCCCACGTTCCATAGCCGCTCCGGAGGTGCACCAAGGGCCAAGCCCAAGACGCCGAGCGCCAGATACACGACGCCGAAAACAAGGGAGAATGCTTTAGCTCCCGACAACGATCCCGCAAAACCGAAATACAACGCGGCGACGCCGGAAAGTATGTGGACAACGTTATGAGGCGGCGTTAAGTGCGCTCCGAGCAGCGTCGGAGCGGCAAAGCCGGCCACACCCACCAACAAAAAAACGACTCCCAAAATCTTGCAAATCGTCTTTGCCATTCGTGACCCGTCCTATGTCAAATAGTTGAGAACCGAGCGGCAATCGCGCCGGCCTCAGGCCGGGCACCGCCTTCGACCCTGCGTGGTGGTTCGTTTGTGCGCCGCCTATATACCAGAGACACGGGCCGATTTGCAAAGTTTTTTACCGGCGCGTTGGTAACATTTCGCCAACCCCGGCTGTGGGCCCACGCCACAGCGTTGGTCATCGTTACTTCGCGGCGGCAAGTGGTATACTGTCCGCCCAAACTGGCTCCAAAAAGAGGTGCAAAATGATTCGACGCAAAGGTGAGTCGGCAAGTCGAGTCCCGGCGGTCGTTTTGTTTTTGCTGTTAGGTGCGGCTTCAGCAAATGCGTACACATTAGTGATGCGCGACGGACGGCGGGTCGAGATTCCCGACACGTTCACAGTTACGAGTTCTACCCTGACCTACGAAGTGAGCTCAGGAATCCAAATAACCGTTCAATTGAGCGGCGTCAATATTCCGGCCACGGAACGAGCCAACGGTGAAACCCCGGGAACGTTCCGGTCGAAGTCGGAAGCCCCTGCAGGGCCGGCAACGCCGGCAGAACCAGCGCCAGCCGGTCGCCCGCGGCAGGCGGCGCGTCCAACCGCGAACCGATCGATCACGAACGCAGATCTCGAAAGTTACCGGCGGACGCGCGTCGCGAGTGAACGCGCTTACGAGAAGCGCCGGCAGCAGTTGGGACTGCCTTCACGTGAAGCGGGGCAACGCGAGTTAGCGGCGGTCACCGAGCGCACGGTCGAACAGTTGCGCGGCAAGCGCAATCAGGACGAGGACGAGGAGAGTTACTGGCGCGGCCGGGCTAGTTCGCTGCGCACCGAGATTGCGACCAACGAAGCTCAGATCGCATTCGTAAACCAGCGTCTGGAGGAATTACCGGTGGGGTACTCGTTGGGTGTGTATGACCAGGGGCCGTTTGGCGGCCTGGGTTATCCAACGGCGAATGGCCCATTCGGTTCGCCCTATCCTATCTGGGGAAATCAGTACCCTTACAACAACAACCGTCGCTACCGAAATCGCAGATATGATCCCTTCCGGCAACGGAACGTGCTAGTCCTGCCGAATCAGAACTACGACTACGGCGAGGAACGGTTAACGCTGAGGAACCAATTGAATGAACTGCTGATGCAGCGCACTGGGCTTAGTATTCGCTGGAGAGAATTCGAAGAGGAAGCACGCCGCGCCGGTGCGTATCCCGGCTGGCTACGTCCTTAGAAAGAGATGTCCTGGGAAACGATCATCGGTCTTGAGATTCATGCCCAACTGAGCACTGAATCCAAGATCTTCTGCGGCTGCGCCACGCGTTTCGGCGACGAACCAAACGCCAACACTTGTCCAACCTGTCTGGGTTTGCCCGGCGCGCTTCCCGTTCTCAACCGGCGCGCCGTTGAGCTCGGTGCGCGCGCGGCGCTCGCACTCGGTCTCCGCATCAATCATCAATCGATCTTCGCGCGCAAAAACTACTTCTATCCCGACCTGCCGAAGGGTTACCAGATTTCGCAATACGACCAACCGTTCTCCGCGGATGGCGAGCTGGAGATCATGACTGCCGAACGCGACGCGGCAGGCCATCCGGTCGAGTGGCGCCCGAAGAAGATCCGGATCACACGGCTGCACCTCGAAGAAGATGCGGGCAAGAACGTGCACGAAGGCTTGCCCGACGTGGATCGTTATTCCTACATCGATCTGAATCGCGCGGGAGTGCCGCTGGCGGAGATCGTCACCGAGCCTGATTTTCGTTCGTCGTGGGAAGCCTACGACTACGTCAACCACGTGCGGCGCGCCCTGCAATGGGTCGACGCTTCAGACGCCGACATGGAAAAGGGAAATCTTCGTTGCGAAGCGAACGTTTCCGTGCGGCGTGTTGGTGAGGAGAAGTTTGGGACGAAGGTCGAGCTGAAGAACCTGAACTCGGTGCGTTTCATGCAACGCGCGATCGAGTTTGAAGTCGCGCGCCATATCAAGGTGCTGGAGTCAGGCGGTCGCCTGACACAGGAAACACGACTGTGGGACGATCGTGCGCTGGAAACGCGCGTCATGCGTTCGAAAGAAGAAGCGCACGACTATCGCTATTTTCCGGAACCGGATCTGCCGCCGTTGATCGTGACCGAGGAGTTTGTCGACAGTGTTCGGGAGACGATGCCGGAGTTGCCGGAGCAGCGGCTCAAGCGCTTCGCGGCAGAATATGGTTTGAGTTTCGCGGACGCTTCGCAACTCGTCTCCGAACGCTCGCTGGCGGACTACTACGAAGCCGCGGCGAAGGCTTCGGGAAATCCACGCGCGGCGGGGAACTGGATCCGCTCGGAACTGCTGCGCGAGCTCGAAGCAGCGGGACGAACGGCGGCGGATTCGCCCGTCGCGCCTGAAGAATTAGGCGCGCTTGTAAGGCTAATTGACGAAGCAAAGATCAGCGGCAAGCAAGCGAAGGACGTGCTGGTCGAGATGTTCAAGACGGGCAAAGGCGCGCTCGCGATCATCGAAGAGCAGGGACTGGTGCAGGTGAGCGACACGGGCGAGATCGATGCCCTCATCGATGGTGTGATTGCCGCGAACCCTGATCAGGTGGCGAGTTATCGCAGCGGCAAAGAAGCTTTGATCGGTTTCTTCGTTGGCCAGGTGATCAAGGCATCGAAAGGGAAGGCAAACCCGAAGGTTGTGAACGAACGTCTGCGTGCCAAACTGAACGGTTAATCCACAGATTCCGCAGAGTTCACAGACAGTTTCTGTGTAATCTGTGGATGGCGTGATATATGCACCTCGCAAATCGCACCGCGATCGTGACGGGTGGAACCAGGGGTATCGGACTGGCGATCGCGCGTGCGCTCGTCGCCGCGGGTGTCAACGTTTCCATTAGTGCGCGGCACGAACACGAAATCGATAAGGCCGCCGCGGAGTTGAACAGGTTCGGCGGTGGCCGTTGCGTTGGTTTCGTTTGCGACGTTCGCGACGAAGCGCAGGTCAAATCGTTGTTCGCAAACACGCTCTCGGCGCTCGGTGGTCTCGACATACTCATTAACAACGCCGGCATCGGAATCTTCGCGCCCGTTGATTCAACCAGCGGTGACGACTTTCGCGCGGTGATCGAGACCAACCTCTGCGGTGTTTTCTACTGTTGCCACGAAGCCATTCCCTTGATGAAGCAACGCGGTGGCGGTTACATCGTCAACATCTCTTCGCTCGCCGGCGCGAACGCGCATGCAAACATGGCTGCTTACAACGCGTCGAAGTTTGGTCTGAATGGTTTTAGTG
>DASUOZ010000424.1:0-4427 GCA_036276375.1 Pyrinomonadaceae bacterium
AAGTATGGCAAGTTTACGGTTGTCGATCACTCCACCTACTACAAGGCCCGTGAGTTTTATCTGAGAAATCCGAAGATTAAGGTAAAACTCGTGTTCTGGCGCGGACGATCTCCCTACACTATTAAAGTGTTTCCTGGCTGGATCGGCATGGACACGAACGAGTACAACCCGGTCAGCTACCAAATCGATGCAGTTTTAAAGCACGCTGAACTATTGGGCGACATAGCTGAATTCAAGCGCGACGTTGAGTTCAAAGAGACGTTTCAAAAAGAGGGCATTGCTGAAACTTTCCTCAAGGCGAAAGACATGATCGACCGCGCCGAGGCCGAAGGATCGCTCACCGCAACACAAATACTCGTCGCGCGCATGCGGTCCATACCCGACAACGCGCCCGAGGAAGAACTGAAAAAGCAGGATGTCCTGATTGCCGAGTTCTTGAGAAGCCAGCCGCCAGAATACATCGGATATCTCGGCGAACGGCTTAAGCGACAATTCCACTTCAGAGCAGCGCGAGCGTTTCTTAAACATTATCTGGTGATTCAACCGGAGAATCACTCGGTCCGCATCAACTTAGGCTACGTTAATAGTCAACTCGGTCTCTGGACCGAAGTGGAAACGGGCGCTGATCTCTTACTGACGAATCTGGAAGAGATCGATCCCGACGACGTGGGCATCGTCTACCAACAGAAAGCTCTCGGCGCGCTCAGCCGCAGCGAGTACGACACGAGCATCACCTTTGCCGCTAAAGCATTGGCCCACGAAGGAGACGCTTTCGAGATCGGCCTCCTCCAAATAGCCGCGGCCTTCAAAGGCGACGTCGCAAGTCTCAACGAAGCTTCCAAAATATTCCAACACACGTTTGCCAGGGACTACGATTTAATGAAACTCAGGACCGATTCCGCCGAAGTGCTGGCGTTGTCGGTGCGTGGTCAGGATGAGCTTGCTCGGGCCATCATCGCGCGGTGGGCGCAGAAAGATCGAGTCGAGGGAAGGCTAAAGAATTATTGGAGCTTGTATCCACACGGCAACAAAGTGGTCGAGAACTGGATGCGACTGTCGAAAAACTAGCTCACTGCCACTTAAAGATCTTCAACGCGACCACAAAACTCACCACAAACCAGAAAACCAGGATCGCGATCGGCATCCAGTTGGACGTGAGCGACGTGCCTTCGTTCATCAAGGCTCGCAGCACGTTGTTGAGCGCCGTCAGCGGCAGGATTTGAATGAACGGCTGGAGCACCTGGGGAAAGCGTTCTGACGAGAAGAACGTTCCCGAAAGCAGCCACATTGGCAGCATGATGAAGTTCATCAAGCCCGACACGCCTTCGATCGTGTTTGGTCGAGCTGCGACGAGCAGTCCGATGCCGGAGAAAGTGAAACCTCCGAGGATCGTTACTAATGTAAGACTCAGCCACGAGCCGCGCACGGTGAAGCCGAAAGCCAGCCACGCAAACACGATCACCGCAGCCACTTCCAGGACGAGAAACACGAGCCGCGACAGCATGAACGAAAGCAGATAATGCGAACGCCGCATCGGTGTCGCCGCAAAACGCTTGAGGATCTTTCGCGAGCGCGCGATAACGACCGTAAATCCCAACCCCCACAAGCCGCTGCCCATCAGGTTCATGCCGATCAAACCGGGCACCAGAAAATCGACGTAACGGGCGCCGGGCTCGGTGATCTTCTCTTCAGCAACCTTCGCTACGTCCGCACGTCCTTTACCGCGCTGTAACACGTCGTCGACTTGTAGTCGGGCCGCACGGCTCTCCGGCCGGGTTGGATCAAACCGATATTCGAACGAGTCGTTCTGCGGTTTCACGACGATCGAGACCTTGCCGCTTCGGAGTGCCTGCGCGGCTTCGTCCGGGCTCATCACTGTCGTCGAGACTTCGGAAGTTCGCGACAACAACGCGACGGTCTCGCTTACCCTTGCATCCGTTGCGCCGGCCTCGGATTCGATGGCTACCGGAGTTACGTCGGGCGCCGTGTTGCGAAACGCAATGCCCAGCGCAAACGTCATCAACACGGGAAAGACAAACACCCAGAACACGGCTTCTTTCTCACGCAGGAACTCACGCACACGCGTCGACGTCAGCTCGACAAGCGGATGAAGCACCTGAGGCTTCAGTTCACCGGGCTTTCCTGCGAGCCTTTCCTTTGCCTCATCCATCGCGCAACATTCTCCCGGTCAAACTGACAAACACATCTTCGAGCGTCGCCTGGTGCGTCGTGAGCGTCACGAGCTCTGCCTGCTGTCGCTTGATCTCGGCAAACAAGGCAGGCAGCGCGACGCCGATCTCGGAAACGGTGAGGGCATATATCTCGCCGCGTTTGTGCAAATTCTTCACTGCGGGAAGATTCGTCAGCGCATCGTCGGCCAGCATGTTCGTCACACTGAATTCGATCACCTGATCGGCGCCGAGCGACTCGATGAGGGCGGCCGGCGTTCCGAGCGCGATAACTTTCCCGTGGTCCATAATGGCCACGCGATCGCAAAGTCGCGTCGCTTCTTCCATGTAGTGGGTCGTCAGCAGGATCGTGCCGCCGCCCTCGCGAAACTTTTCGACGATGTCCCACAGCGAGAGACGTGCTTGCGGATCGAGACCGGTCGTGGGTTCGTCGAGAAACAGGAGCTCCGGATCGCTGACGAGCGCGCAGGCGACGGCGAGTCGCTGTTTTTGGCCGCCGGAGAGTTTACCCACGCGTGCGTTTCGCTTTTCGTCGAGACCGACGGTGCGAATGACCTCATCGACGTCGTGACCGCGCTGATAGAAACTGCGAAAGAGCCGCACAGTCTCTTCTACGGTAACTTTTTCCGCGAGTTGTGTTTCCTGCAACTGAACGCCGATGCGTTCGCGCAACGCTCGATCGTCGCCGCTGTTCCAGTGCTGGCCCAACAACTCGACCGTGCCTTCATCCTTCGGTGTCAGGCCTTCGAGTATTTCGACTGTCGTCGTCTTGCCGGCGCCGTTGGGACCAAGCAGACCGAAACACTCACCCGCAAACACTTGCAAGTCGAGTCCGTTGACGGCCGTGACATCCGTGAATCTCTTAACCAGACCCGAGCATCGCAACGCGACCCGCTGCGTCACCGGCGCAGTTGGCACTGAAACAGTTGATACTTCCGTAGACATAGGTGGACCTTACAAACTCGTGTATAGAATCCCACCGACCTGGTCGGTGGTGCTTTCATACTCTACCTGCCGGCGCTCAACAGCGACACCGTTGCGCTGCTGCTGAAGATTCCCGCCACACAACCCGTCATCAGCGTCGCCAAAGTCGCCGCGAGCAAGGCTCGCACACCCAGGCTTGCGAGATCGTCGCGTCGCGACGGAGCAAGCACCGCCGTGCCGCCGACGAAGATGGCCAGCGCCGCCACGTGCGCGAAACCGCAGAGCGCGTAACTCAGAATCACGACCGTTCGCGGATCCGTAATCTCGCCGCTCGAGATTAGCTGTGCGAGATGGTTGTAAGAAAAAACTTCCGTGAGAATCACGCGCTCGCCCAACAGGCGCGCCGCCACCGGAACATCGTGGGGCGAGAGTCCCAGCAGAAACGCAAATGGATAAAACACCCAGCTCAGAATCCTGACGAACGAAAGCGGCTCGCTCATTCCCAACCACGAACTGCCCGCGCCGAGTATTTTGTCTACCAGCGCAACCAGACCGAGGATCGCGATCAGCAGCGCGGTGATACCCGCGGCCAGCTTTAGTCCGTCCATCGAGCCTTCGATGATCGCGCTGATCAGGTTCTTCGATCTCGTCGACTCGTCTTCCGCGGGCACGCCCTCGCTTGTCTGCGGCGCTTCGGTTTCCGGCACCAGCAGCTTTGCGATCACGACCGAAGCCGGAATCGAAATGATCGAAGCCGAAAGCAAGTGACCCGCGATCTGTGGAAACACGCCCGTAAGAAACGCGACGTAAATTCCCAACGTGCTCGAAGCGACCGTGGCCATGCCGGTTGCCAACACCACGAGCAACTCCGAGCGCGTCATCTTCTCGAGATAGGGCCGGACCACGAGTGCTGATTCCATGCCGACAAAGATGTTGGCCGAGCCGCAGAGCGCTTCGGCGCCGCTGATCTTCATCGTCCGATGGAAGAGTTTGGCAAACAGTCGCACCAACACTTGCAGCACGCGCAGGTGATACAACACCGCCGTGAACGCGGCAAAGAAGATCACGATCGGCAGAACCTGAAAGACGAGAATGAAGCCGACCGACCCCTGTTCACCGGGACTTGCTGCGAGTGGTCCAAACAGAAACGCCGTCCCGCTTCGCGATGCGTTTAATAAGACAAGCACCGCATCGTTGAGCCAGAGAAAGATCCGGTGCGACACGGGCAGGCGGAAAACGATTAGACCGATGAGGAGTTGCAGCCCAACTCCCCAGGCGATTGTTTTCCAGGCAATCTTGCGCCGGTTGGTAGAC
>DASUOZ010000425.1:0-7141 GCA_036276375.1 Pyrinomonadaceae bacterium
CACTTCCATTCATTTCAAATCTGACCGGCACGTGGATCACCGACTCGCAGGCCACCGATCCCGCTTACTGGGTGCAGCATTTGCGCCAGACTGTTCGTTTGAGCGAAGGCATTTCGGAGTTGTTTAAGGAACCGGACTGGCTGCTTCTGGAATGCGGCCCGGGACGCACGCTGATGACGATCGCTCGCTGGCATCCGCACAAAGCGGCCGGTCAAACAGTGCTGCACACGTTGCCGCATCCGGATGAAAGAGGAAGCGATTTAACGAGTTTGCTGCACAGCCTCGGCCGCATGTGGGTGAGCGGCGTGGAAGTGAATTGGGAAAGTTTTTACGGCGCCGAGCAGCGACGTCGCGTACCGTTGCCGTCGTACCCGTTCGAACGGCAGAGCTATTGGATCAAACCGCAACTACAAGCGTCAGCGGCGACAAACGGTCATCGCTCGCTACGCAAGCGCGCGAACGTGTCTGACTGGTTTTACGTGCCGTCGTGGAAGCGTTCAGTTCCGTTTGTGTTCAGCGAGCGTGCGGAGAGCGTCAGGCCAGGTTCGTGCTGGCTGTTGTTCGTGGATGAATGCGGCGTTGGGACTCGTATCGCTGAGAGTTTGACGCAGACCGCGGCTGAGGTCATCGAAGTGAAAGCGGGTCACGCGTTTCGTGGATCGCTTGCGGAGGGGTTCACTATCAATCCGCGGGAACGGGGTGATTACACGACACTGCTCGATGCGCTAACGGCAAAAGGAAAGACGCCAAGCAGCATCGTGCACTTGTGGAACGTTACGCGCAACGACGCGGATGAAATCCTGGACCACGGATTTTATAGCCTGCTTTCACTGACGCAGGCCATTGGTGAGAAGAGTGAGTACGAATCCCTGCGCCTGACCGTCGTCACCAATAACATGCAGCAGGTGACGGGCGATGAAAAGCTACAGCCGGAGAAGGCGACCGTCCTGGGCATCTGCAAAGTGGCGCCACAGGAATATCGCCAACTCGCTTGCCGCAGCGTGGATATAACCCTTCCCGAAACGAACGGACAAATCGCCAAGCTCGCCCAACTGTTACTCGCGGAACTCGCCGCCGAAACGCGCGAGCCGATCGTGGCCTATCGACACCAGCAACGTTGGACGCAATCGTTCGAAACGCAGCGGTTTGAAAGACCCGCAAATGAGAAGGCCCGTTTGCAGGAACGCGGCGTCTACCTCATCACCGGTGGGTTGGGCGGCATCGGTCTCGTGCTCGGCGAACACCTCGCGCGCACAGTGCAGGCACGGCTCGCGCTGGTCCAACGCTCGGCTATGCCGCCGCGCGACGAATGGGATCGCTGGGTTGCGGATCGCGGTGAAGGTGATCCAACCAGTCGCCGGATTGGCAAACTCCGCGAACTTGAAGCACTCGGAGCAGAGGTGATCGTTCTCAGTGCCGACGTCGCTGACGAAGAACAGATGCGCCGCGCAGTTGAAGAGACGCGGAGACATTTTGGTCCAATCAATGGCGTGGTCCATGCCGCCGGCGTTCCGGGTGGGGGAATGATCCAACTAAAGATGCCGGAGGCTGCCGCGGCGATCCTCGCGCCTAAAGTTCAGGGCGCGCGTGTGCTGGGCAATATATTTAAAGACACCGGACTGGATTTCCTGGTGCTGTGTTCGTCGCGCAGCGCGCTGCTCGGCGGCTTTGGCCAGGTCGATTACTGTGCTGGTAACGCTTTCCTCGACGCGTTTGCTCACTACTACAGCGCGGAGTCAGATACGTTAACAGTCGCAATCGATTGGGACGGATGGCAGGACGTGGGCATGCTGGTTAACACAGCGGCGCAATACCTGCACAAAGATACACCTGCGACTGTGCCGGCCGGCCATCCTTTACTGGAGAGCCGTCTGCCGCAAGCTGACAATCAGGACGTTTACGTTTCGCAGTTCAGCGTTAACAAGCAATGGATTCTCGAAGAGCATCGCATAGGAGGCACGGCTGTCGTGCCGGGCGTCACGTATCTGGAAATGGCGCGCGCCGCGTTTGAGAGACACGCCAACGGCGACGCGATCCAGCTCAAAGACGTGTTCTTCCTCACGCCGATGAGCATCAAGGACGACGAGAAACGCGAGGTGCGTTTCGTGCTCGAGCGCAACGGCGGCGACGGATTCAAATTCAGCGTTTCGAGTAAGCCGTTGCTCCGTACCGGCGCCGATGCGAAGTGGCAGGAACACGCCATCGGGCAAGTCGCTTCAGCCCCTCAGCAATCACCCGGGCGCTACGACATCGACGAACTGATCGGTCGTTGCAACGTCCGGGAAGTCTTCGTCGCCGACGAAGAACGCGATCCGGATCTTGGCCCACGCTGGCAGAACATCAAAAAGGTGTACATCGGTCACGGCGAGATCCTCGTGCTCTTCGAACTCGACGAAGTGTTTGCCGCCGACCTTCAGCACTTCAAGCTTCACCCCTCGTTGCTGGATCGTGCCGCCGGCACCGGAATGATCTACTTCGAAAACATTGAAGGGCTTTACCTGCCGCTGTCATACAAGCGATTGACGATGAAGCGGCCGCTCCCGCGCAAGATCTACGCCCTCATCCGCAACCACGAAGAGGAGAACTCCAAAAAGGAGACCGTCACCTTCGACGTGACGATCATGGATGCTGAGGGCAACGAGCTCGTCGAGATTGACGAATTCAGTGAGAAGAGAATCAACGACCTGACCGAGCGCATTAGGGCAAGAGCCACGGAAACATCTCTCACTTTTAAGGAACAAGTTGATAACGCGGCCGAGAAGAGCTTTTACCAGGAAAGCATCGAAGAGGGCATCGCGCCTAAGGATGGAATCGACGCGTTCACGCGCATCATCGCGGCCGGCTTCGTGCCGCAAGTGGTTGTCTCGACCAGAGATTTGCAGGCGTCGATCGATCGCGCGAATGCTTTCACCGCGGCGAAGATCAACGAAGAGATCGAAAAACTCGCGACGGCGCGCCAGTCGCATCCGCGTCCTGCGGTAGCCACGGACTATGTCGCCCCGCGAAATACGGACGAAGAGGCACTTGCGGACATTCTGCGTGAGATGCTTGGCGTCGAAAAGGTTGGCATCAACGATAACTTCTTCGAGTTGGGCGGCGACTCAGTGCTTGCGATTCAGATCATTGCCCGCGCGAATCGCGTTGGATTGCATTTGACGCCGCAGCAGATCTTTCAACATCAAACCGTGGCTGAGTTGGCAGTGGCGGCAAAGAAGACCAAGCCGATCGACGCGGAGCAGGGCGTCGTCATCGGTGCGGTTCCGCTGACACCGATTCAACACTGGTTCCTGGAAAAGTGCGAGAACAAGGTGGCGAGTTTGAGCGTGCTTCTCGAGACTCGTAAGCCTCTCGACACAGCGCTGCTGGAGCAGGCCGTGGCCCAACTGCTGGAACATCACGACGCTTTGCGGCTGCGTTTCACGCGCACTGATTCGCAGTGGCAACAGGAGAACGCCGCAGTCGAGGACCAGGAGGTGTTCAGCCATCTCGATCTGTCCACGCTGACTCCGGCCGAACAGAATGCCCGCATTGAATCCACGCGCGCAACGCTGGAAAACAGTCTCGATCTCGTTCACGGACCGATAGCGAGGTTCGCGTATTTCGATCTCGGCTTCAGCAGACCGGGCAAACTTCTGGCGTTGGCCCACCGGCTCGTGGTGGACAGTCGCTCGTGGCAGATTCTGATCGAAGATCTGGAAACGGTTTACGGGCAACTAAAAAGCAGTCAGCCCGTGAAACTCCCGCAAAAGACGACTTCGTTTAAGTCGTGGGCCGAGCAGTTTCAAGCCCTCACTAAATCGGACGCGCTTCAGCGCGAGCTGAGTTACTGGGCCGACAAGCGCTTCGATCAAATCTTCCGCGTTCCAGTGGACTATCCGGGTGGCGAATTCACCGGAACGTCTGCAAAGCGCCTCGTCGTCTCACTGGAAAAAGAAGAGACCGCCATGCTGCGAGAGCAAGTTCCGCAGGCCTACCACGTGCAGGTAACGGATCTCCTGATTACCGCGTTGGCTCAAGCGTTCACGAGATGGATCGGCGCCGATCGAATACTGGTCCATGCCGAAGGCCCGGGTCGTGAGACGCACTTCGAAGGCGTCGATCTGACGCGCAGCGCGGGGTGGTTTGCGCAGTTGTTTCCCCTACCGTTGCACCTGAACGCGTCTGACGCGCCCGGTCAAACGCTGAGAAAGATCAAAGAGCAGTTACGACAAGTGCCTGACTGGGGACTCGGCTATGGACCATTGCGCTATCTCCATGACGATCCCGAAATACGCGCGCGGCTCAGCCGTCTGCCGCAACCGCGCGTCTTGTTCAGTTTCCAACCTTTAGTGTCTGTAGTGCCAACTGAATCAACCCTGTTCCAGGCGACGGGCGGCGAGGACATCCTGGCCAGGGCTTCAACTCGCAGCCACCTATTAGAAGTCCGCGTATTTGAGAACGACGGAGCGCTACAAGCTGAATGGACCTACAGCGAGAACCTGCACCGGCGCGCGACTATCGAACATCTGGCCGCAGGCTTTGTCACGGCAGTCCGCGAGTTGATCGCTTATTCACAGACGTCGAATGCGGGCGTCTACACGCCTTCGGACTTTCCGCTTGCATCGCTGGATGAGGAAAGTCTCAAGAAACTGGAATTGCTGCTCGACGATTCCGAAGAGCTCACGGAAATATAATGTCAACCGAAGATCTTTTCAGCCAGCGGGAACGGCTCACCCCCGCTAAACTTGGTCTACTCCAGAAACGCCTGGAGCAGGCGCGGCAGCAGCGCGAGCAGGCGAAAACCGCCGCCGCTCCGAGCATTCCGCTGCGTGAGGATCAAGGTCCGGCGCCGCTTTCCTTTGCGCAACAGAGGCTTTGGTTCATAGACCAGCTCGAGCCGGGCACGATCATTTACAACAAAGCCAATGCTGTGCGTCTCAAAGGACGCTTGGACGTTGACGTGCTGGCGGCAACTTTCACCGAACTATTTCGCCGTCACGAAATACTCCGCACGGTCTTCCTCAACAACGGCGGACAGCCAATGCAGGTAGTGAATCCGCCGCAGCCCGTGACGCTCTCGCCAGTCGACTTCAGCGGCCGCGACAAGGACGACCGCGAGATGCTGGTCCAATACCTCATTAACGAGGAAGCGGCGCTCCCGTTCGATCTGCTACATGGACCAGTGGCCCGCGTGAATCTCTTCCGGCTTGCTGCTGACGATCACGTGGCGATCTTTACCATGCACCACATCGTCAGTGACGGATGGTCCATCGGAGTGATGATCAGGGAAGTGGCCGCGCTCTACGCCGCGTTCTACGCCGGAAGAAAGTCTCCGCTGCGGGAATTGCCGATTCAGTACGCCGACTTCGCGGTCTGGCAGCGAGAGTGGCTGCAAGGTGAAGTGCTCGAGAGGCAACTGCAATACTGGAAGGATCAACTGCGCCACGTGCCGGCGATGCTGGAGCTGCCAACGGATCGGCCGAGATCCAGTGTGATGACACATCGCGGCGCCCGCTATTACCTGAAGTTCCCGACTGGCCTGCCGGAAGCGCTCAAGGAATTGAGCAAGCGCGAGAACGTAACCTTGTTCATGACGCTGCTTGCCGTGTGGAATACGTTGCTCGCTCGCTATAGCCGAATGACGGACGTCGTCGTCGGTACGACCGTCGCCAATCGCACGCGCAGCGAACTCGAGAAGTTGATCGGCTTCTTCGTCAACACGCTCGTCATCCGCACCGACCTCAGCGGCGATCCCAGTTTCCGCGAACTGCTCGAGCGCGTCAGGGAAGTCGCGCTGGGAGCGTTTGCTCACCAGGATCTGCCGTTTGAAAAGCTGGTGGAAGAGTTGCAGCCCGAGCGGAGCATGAACCACACTCCGCTGTTCCAGGTGACGTTCGGACTCGAGAATACACCGGCGAGTGAGTTGAGTTTGCCGGGCCTCACTTTGAGTGCGGTCGAACAAAAGAACGATACGGCGATCTTCGATCTGTCGGCAGGTTTCTTCGAACGAGGAAACTCGATGCACGGGCTAATCGAGTACAGCACGGATCTTTTCGACCCCCCGACGATCGATCGAATGGCGCGTCACCTGACGATGGTGATGGAGAGCGTCGTTGCCGATGTCACACGGCCGATCTCTACGATCCCCCTGCTCACTGAGGCTGAGCAACAGCAAGTTCTGGTTGAGTGGAACCGCACGACGACGGCCTACCCGCGGACCAACGGAATTCACGAACTCTTTGAAGAACAAGCGGCCGCGAATCCCGAGGTGGTAGCTTTGATCTTCGGCGAGCGCGAGGTCACCTACGGCGAGCTAAACGCGAAAGCGAATCAGTTGGCCCATTACCTGCGGGGTCTCGGCGTTGGTCCGGAGGTGCTGGTTGGGTTAATGGTCGAGCGAAGTGTCGAGATGATCGTGGGTCTGTTGGGCATACTCAAAGCCGGCGGCGCGTATGTGCCTCTCGATCCTCAGTATCCAATCGGGCGGCTCGCTTTCATGATTGAAGATGCGCAGGTGCCCGTACTGCTCACGCAGGAACATCTCCTCGACAATCTGCCGTCGCATTGGGGCACGGTGCTTTGCCTCGATAGCGAGTGGGACGCGATCGGCGACGAAAGCGACCAGAACCTCGATAACGGAATCACAGCCGAAAATCTCGCTTACGTTATTTACACGTCAGGCTCCACCGGTACCCCCAAGGGGGTTTGTGTTACGCATCGCGGTGTCATACGCGTCGTCAGGGATACGAATTATGCGCGGTTGGACCAGAACGAAGTGTTTCTCCAGATGGCGCCGATCTCGTTTGATGCTTCGACGTTTGAGATCTGGGCCGCGCTGCTCAATGGCGCCCGCCTCATTATCTTTCCGCCGCAACGGCCTTCACTCGAGGACATTGCGGCGACCTTGCGGCGTTACCAGATAACAACGCTCTGGGTAACGACGGGATTGTTTCATGTCCTCGTGGAACGACAGATCGAGGCATTGAAAGGGCTGCGCCAGATCATCACGGGCGGAGACGTCATGATACCGGCGCTGGCGGAGAAGGTGTTGCGCGAAGTTCCGACGTGCCAGTCGAACAACATGTACGGCCCGACCGAAGCGACGACGTTCACGACTTTCTACCCCATGGTCGCGAGCGAGCTGGGCAGCAACGTTTCGATC
>DASUOZ010000426.1:0-11147 GCA_036276375.1 Pyrinomonadaceae bacterium
TTGACTTCCGTGCCACCGACTACTGCTTCTGCTCGTCGAGCATGCGCAGCGTGTCGAGGATGAGGTTTGTATTGCTAAGGGCCTGGATACGGACCGGGAATTGTTCGTCGGTTTTCTGGAATTCAAAGGTTCCGTTCGTAATTTCCACCACCTGCTGAAAAGCCTTATCGCCCGTTTCACGCCCGCATGACGCATCGACGATCCGCCCATCGGTAAACTTCACCTGACCTTCGTGACTCGTCCCGCTGAGTGTCAAAACACCGTTCAGACGCGCATTTTCGATGACCTGGACCGCGTCGAAGACGCTGATCGAGCTGAGATCGCCGGCGAGTGTGAAATGCTTGCGCTCAAACACCGGCTCCGGCGCCGGAGTAGGCTTCAGATCGGGGCGGCGGGCGCGCCGGATCGCCTCTAACCCGGCGGCGATGTTTATGCGCTCGTCGAGCTGCTTGGCTTCAAGCAGACGATCGTGGGCCGTATCGAAGTCTTCGCGTTCGATGTAGAGGCTGGCGAGGGCCAGACACTGGCGCGCGGTTTCATCCTTAAGTTTTTGACCCGCATAGACTTCGCGGAGGCGTTCGCGCAGTTTGATCGACCGGCTGTTGAGCTCGAGGGCGGTCTTGAGGCGCTTGATGGCCCGTTCCGGGGCCTGGTATTTCATGAACAGCTCGGCGTCGAGCAGGGCTGCCTCAACCTCGCTGACGTGTTCTGTTTGTGAGTCAGTGACTGGCATCCGCGAGCAAAACCTCCCGACCTGGGGCCAACGGTGAGTTTATCACAACGAATTGAACCGTTTTTTCGTATCAATACGCGTTGGTAATTAGGGAGATGCAAACTGCGGGGGCAGAAAGACATCAGAAGTAGTGGTGGAAGGTTTAAAGAAAATGAATCAGCGATGGATGAAAAGACGAATTGAGCGGTCACGAGCTCGATGTGAGGCCACGGAAAAGCAGGCTTCAGCCAGTGTGAACACTCACGAAACAGGATCTCAGGTTTTAACGAATTACTTTGCCAGGTTGCTGAAAAGCAATCGTCGAAACTCCGGCCGCAAACCGAAGTTCAGCAATAATCCGACCTCGATATCCGTAGCGCGCAGGTAGTTCCGCAACTGACTCTCGTGGGACCGATCCAGCGCCCTCATAGCTTTTAGTTCGAGCAAGACACACTTCTCGACCAGCATATCCGCTTCAAAGTAGCCCACCTGGTGCCCGCGAAAGGACACGGGAATCGCGATGGGCCAGCACGCCTCGAGACCAGCCGATTGCAGAGCCAGTCCGAGCGATTTCTGATACACCGATTCAAGAAACCCGTGTCCTAATTCATGGTAGACCTCGTAGTAGACACCGATAATCCGGTACGTAAGATCCCTGTATTTCATCTCCTCCATACTAGAACTCCAGTTTTAACCCCACACGAGTTTGGCGAGGGCGTCCGGTGCGTGTCGCCAAGAGGAGGGAATCATTGGAACCCGAATTGAAGTTGATGAATTCGGAGCCGAAGCTGAAGACGGTCTTGTTAAGGACGTTGTCGAATTCGATCGAAGTTCGGATGCGCGCTCGCTTGAGCTTAAACTCTCTCGTCACGTTCAGATCGAAAACGAAGAGCCCAGGGCCGCGGCCCGCGTTGCGAGGAAGGTTTCCGGATTGACCGAGCGGTGGAAGACTGAACCCGTCGAGGATCGCCGGATCGAGCGGCTCGCCAGTTTTGCGCCAGCGCAACAACCGAAGGTCGCCGGAGTAGTTCGGACGATCGTTTCCCACGTCGTCGAGATTGCGATCGCTCCCGCCAAGCGAGATGTTGAATGGCGCCTCAGAGGCCACACGCAAGATCGGTGACAGTGTCAGACCACAAAAGTAACGCGGCAACTTGAAACTGCCGGAGAAAACAAAACGATGCCTCCGGTCCAGCAAGCTGCGCGCGCGCTCCGCGCGAAAGTCTCCAGGCACGATCGCGTCTGAAGTATTAACCACACCGTCGTCAATCAGACGCGAAAGCGTGTAACCCGCGCGGAAAGCAAAACGTCCGTTAGCGTCGAAGCGCTTGCGCAACTCCAGCGTGAGCCCGCGATAGAAACTGTTCCCCGCCGAGATCAGATGCTCGATCTCCGCGCGACTCGGATCCGGTCGCAAGCCATTAATCGCCGCCAACGCCGCTTCGAGCATCGTCGTCGACGTGCTCGACAGATTCATCACCGACACGGGAACCCCAAACTCCATCACGCGACCGATCGCGTTTGCGTTTTCAGGATTGAAAGCGCTATGCGCAAACCGCACCAAGTCACCTGCATTTCCGGCGTTGAAGAGCGGGCGTGCCGCCGTACCTGGATGGACAAAATTGACGAAGTCACGCGAGGCGAGAAACTCCGTAAAGTTTTCATATCCGCGCGGCAGCACGGGCGCGTTCGCGTTGAACTCACGCCACAGGTGTATGCCGCGCGTGAACGTGAAGTTTGCTTCAACGGAATAACCGCGGCCGAGATCCCGTTCCACGCCGCTGTTGACCTGATAGCTCTCCGGAATCCGCAAAGCCGGATCCAGACGTCGCAGAAAGTCACTGTTCAAGACACCGAACTGTTGGACCAGGGCGGAATCGGCGCGCAGGACCTCAGGGAACCGAAGGTTCGCGGCGATGAACGCGCGTCGCTGCTCTGCGGTCATCAATTTGCCGGTGAGCGGATCGCGGAGCGTGTTCGTGTCGAAGAAGAGTTGTTGTTGGCCGAGCGTGAAGTCGTCGATCGTGCGCAGCAGCGGACGGTTGAAGAAGAGTCCTCCGCCAAGCCGGAGCACGATGTTCGCGGATTGGAAAGGCGTATACGCAACGGATAAACGCGGCCCGAAGTTGTCTGGATCGTGAAGAATGCTCTCGCGCTCGTAGCGCAGGCCGTAGCTGAGAAGCACTCGCGGATGCGCCTGCCACTCGTCCTGCACAAAGAATCCCGCGTAGGTGTTTCTTTGCGTTGAAGAGCTCTGAAAGTTCTGCCGGTAACGGCTCGGCACGCCTGCCAGAAAATCGCCGGCGCTCGCAAAGCTGAACGTGCCCGTGAGGTCGGAAAGATCAATAAACGTCGAACGAACGTGATGAACGTCGGCGCCAACCTTGAACGAGTGGTCTCCTCGAACGAAAGACAGTACGTGCTGTAGCTGGGCTCTTTGTTCTCTGCGGTCGCTGCCGCCGAGTGTTGATGAACCGGCGATGAGCGTACCGGAGACTGCCGGATCATTGAGACTTATCAGCACGACCGGTTTGTCGGCGGCAGCGGTTTTGAATGAGGGCGCAAGCTGTGAGTACTGAAATCTGAGTTGATTGACGACGCGCGACGAGAGAACCAGATTGTCGGAGTAAGAAATCGCGTCGGAGTTGCGCCGGCGCGCCTGCAGCGCGTCGGCTAAGCGGTTGCCGCCGCCGAACTGCCGCAGGTTAGTCAGCCTTCCCGCCTGATAGACGACCGAGGCGTTGTGCATCTCGCTGAACTGATGGTCCACACGAGTGGTGATGCTCGTGGTTTTGAGCGGCGTGCTGAGCGAGGCAATGAACGGCGCGACGTCCGACGCAAGCAACGGCGGCTTGACGTCCTCGAGACGACGCTGTTCGACGTGCGTCGGCGCGGGTAACGGATAACGATCGTTCCGCGTTACGGGAACCAGCGTATCAATCAGCGCGCTGTCGAGTGTCTTATTCAGTTCGTAAGAAACAAAGAAGACTGTTTCGCGCAATGGCCGGAGTGGCCCACTGACAGTAAATCCACCCACGTGATTCTGAAGCGGGAGCCTGGGCAGGCCAAGCGAGTTGTTGCGAAAAGTGTTTGCGTTGAGTGCTTCGTCGCGAAAGAAGTAAAAGCCGCTGCCGTGAAACTGGCGCGAACCGCCGCGGGTCCGCAGATTAACACGTCCGCCCGACGCGCGGCCGTATTCCGCCGAAAACTGGTTTGTGATCACCTGCACTTCCGCGATCGCTTCGAGCGAAGTTTGGAAACGTTCGCGCGCGGCGCGATCGTCGTTGTTATCGAGACCGTCGATGGTCAGGTTGTTTGAGTAAGCGGGCGCGCCGGCAAGCGAGAAGAGTCCGGCCTCTTCGGGCGTGTTTGCCGGATTGGTGTTGCGATCTTCAGCGAGGTCGCGGGTTGAGAGTGGTTCCTCCGTCACGCCGGGCAAGGTGAAGATTAGATCGAGTGGCGAACGCGATGCGAGTGGCAGCGACTGAGTTTCGTTTAATGTGAGTGTCGCGCCGACGACAGTTCGCTTTATATCGATGGCTGGAGTTTCCGCTGTCGTGACCACCACGGGTTCGACGACGACTGTTGCCGGAATCAGGGTTATATCAAACTGCAAACTCTGACCGGAAACAGTTGCGACGTTTTCAATCGTTTGCGTTGCGAAGCCTGCGGAAGTGACACGGATCGCGTAAGTGCCGGGTTCGAGTTGGATCAAACGATAGCGGCCGTCGGCGTTGCTGGTGGTCCTGCGAGTAAGTCGCGTTTTAGAGAGTGTTGCCTGGACTTCAGCACCCGGGATTACGGCGCCGTTTTGATCGGTCACACGACCGGTGATTGCGACGGTGTCGAGATCTTGTGCGCGCGCGGAGACGGGATTTAAAACGCACAAGAAAAGAATGAGAAACGTGAGACGTGAGGTCATTTTGTAAACTCCTGCTGAGATGTGAGGAAAACGCGCAGGAATCTACCATCTCGGGTAGAACGAGATCAACTATGCGATGAGCGTCGACGAAGCGCCGCGATGCGCGTCATCGGCACCAGCGACTCGGATCCTTCCGGTCCAGTTTCGAAGTTCGTCAACTCGTCGGCGTGCGTTTGCAGATACTTGAAGAAGCGCTCAAACTCTGCCTGCATCGCGTCCATCTTCTCGCGCATGTTGAGGATGATCTCCACGCCCGCAAGATTCACGCCGAGGTCGCGCGTCAGGGACAGAATCAGTTCCAGCCGCTCGAGGTCGGGATCGGTGTAGAGCCGTGTATTGCCTTCAGAGCGCGACGGCTTCAGTAGTCCCTCACGCTCGTAGAGCCGCAGCGTCTGCGGATGAATCCCATATTGATCCGCCACCGCACTGATCGTGTAGGTTTTTGGTTTGCGAGTCATAGCGCTATCACTCGAGGCCCATCTCAACTCGTGGATTCGACGAGTTTAACTTCGAATACTCTCGCAGCAATTCTTTCGTCTCTTCCGAGATCACTTTCGGTAACGTCACTTGCACTTCCACAAACTGATGGCCCTTCGCTCCCGGATTCCGCAACGATGGCGCACCGCGATCGCGCAAACGAAACTTCTGACCCGACTGCGTGCCCGGCGGAATGCGCAACTGCGACTTCCCCTCGACAGTCGGCACTTCTATCTTCGCGCCCAATGCTGCTTCGGGCACAGTGATCGGCACCGTTACATAAATGTTGTCGCCTTTGCGCGTGAAGTATTTGTGCTCGCCGACGTTTGTGATGATGTGCAGGTCTCCAGGCTGCGCGCCTAAACGTCCACCGTGTCCCTTGCCGGGAATGCGGACGCGAGAACCAGTCTCGACGCCCGCGGGTATGCGAACTTTCACCGTCTCGGTTTTCGGCGTCACGCCCTTCCCGTGACACAGCGAACACGGCGAACGCCTGCGTCCGGTGCCGCCGCAGTCAGTACATTCCTGTGCGAACCGCAAACGGCCGCCCGCACGCTGCACCTGGCCCGTGCCTTTGCAGGTCGAACAAACGACCACTGGTCCACCCGTGTCGCCCGCGCCGTTGCAACGCGAACACTGCTCGGACCGGTTAACAGTGATGTCCGTCGTCAGTCCCTTGATTGCTTCTTCAAACGTGAGACTCAGCGGCATCTCGATGTCAGTGCCGCGCTGTGGCTGCGGGCGCGGTGGTTCTTTCTCGCGCGTTGCGCCGCCGCCGAATAGATCCGCGAAGATGTCTTTGAAGCTGCTGCCGCCACCACCACCGCCCGGCGAGGCACTGCCCCAGTCGAACCCTGTGAAATCGAAACCCGGGCTCGTGCGCCCGCCGCGTGATTGGCCACCGGCGCCGCGCGCCGCTGCGTCGGCGAGGTTGTCCGAATACTGCCCAAAACGATCGTACACGGAGCGCTTCTTTGGATCGGAAAGCACGTCGTGCGCTTCGGACATGAGCTTGAAACGTTCCTCGGCGCCTTTGTCGCCGGGGTTCACGTCCGGGTGATACTTGCGCGCCAAACGCCGGTAGGCCTTCTTGATCTCTTCAGGCTTCGCATCGCGTTTGATGCCCAGTATTTCGTAATAGTCCTGTTTTGCCATGTGTCATTGCCGATTGTCGATTTGCGATTCGTCGATTTGAGAAAAAGGCGGAGCGAATAATTTCTTCTCCGCCTCTTCAATTGGCAATCGGCAATTAACAATCGGGAATTGCCTTACTTATTCTCATCTACGTCGACGTACTCGGCATCGATCACGTTATCGTCGCCACTGCCGGAAGATGAAGCACCCGCGGCTGAAGCCTGGCCGCTGCCCGCATCGGCACTTTCGGATCCCGGTGGCGGCGCCTGTTGGTACAACGCCTCCGCCAGCTTGTGCGACGCAGTTTGCAGTTGGCTGAAGGAGCTCTGGAGCCGTTCAACTCCGCCTTCCGCCAACGCTTTCTTGGCATCGGCAATTGCCGCTTCAACTTCGCCGGCAACTGCTCCGACCTTGTCGCGATTGTCAGCCAGCGTCTTCTCCATCTGATAGACCAGCCCATCGAGATGGTTGCGCGCTTCGATCTCTTCGCGCTTGCGAGCGTCGTCGGCCGAGTGCGACTCAGCGTCGCGCATCATCTTGTCGATCTCTTCCTTCGACAGACCCGAGGAAGCCGTGATCGTGATCTTCTGCTCGCGGCCCGTGCCCATGTCTTTCGCTGACACGTTTACGATGCCGTTAGCGTCGATGTCGAACGTAACTTCCACTTGCGGCATGCCGCGCGGCGCCGGTGGAATACCGACGAGATGAAACTTCCCGAGCGTGCGATTGTCGCCCGCCATCGGTCGTTCACCCTGAAGTACGTGTACTTCGACCGACGTTTGATTGTCGGAAGCGGTGGAGAAAATCTCCGACTTCCGCGTCGGAATCGTCGTGTTTCTTTCGATCAGCTTGGTGAACACGCCGCCGAGCGTTTCAATACCGAGGCTGAGCGGCGTAACGTCGAGCAACAGGATGTCCGTCTTCTCGCCCGAGAGCACGCCCGCCTGCACGGCCGCGCCGATCGCGACGACTTCGTCCGGGTTCACGCTCTTGTTTGGCTCCTTGCCAAACATTTCGCGCACCATCTCCTGCACTTTCGGAATACGCGTCGAACCACCAACCAACACCACTTCGTCGATCTTCTTCGCGTCCACGCCCGCGTCTTTCATCGCCGTCTCCACTGGACCACGAAGCCGCGACAGAATCGGTTCAACCAACTGCTCGAACCGTGCGCGCGTCAGTTTCATCGCGAGGTGTTTCGGACCAGACTGATCCGCCGTAACGAACGGAAGGTTCACTTCCGTTTCCATCGTGCTCGAGAGTTCGATCTTCGCCTTCTCGGCAGCTTCTTTCAGACGCTGCAAGGCCATCTTGTCGTGCGAAAGATCAATGCCCTGGTCTTTCTTAAACTCGTCGATGATCCATTCGATCAGGCGCTCGTCGATGTCATCACCGCCGAGGTGCGTGTCGCCGTTGGTCGACTTCACTTCCACAACGCCTTCACCGACTTCGAGGATCGATACGTCAAACGTGCCGCCACCGAAGTCAAACACGGCGATCGTCTCGTCCTTCTTCTTGTCGAGACCGTAGGCCAGCGCCGCGGCCGTCGGCTCGTTAACGATGCGCATCACCTCAAGACCGGCGATCCTGCCGGCGTCTTTGGTGGCCTGGCGTTGCGAGTCGTTGAAGTAGGCCGGCACCGTGATCACGGCTTTGTCGACTTTCTGACCGAGATAGTCTTCAGCCGACTGCTTCATCTTCTGGAGGATGATTGCCGAGATCTCCGGCGGGCTCCAGTCCTTGCCTCCCGCAGTGATTCGCACGTCGCCGCCACTGCCTGCGCCCTGAACCTTGTATGGGACCTGCTTGATCTCTTCGCTCACTTCGTTGTACCGGCGTCCCATAAACCGTTTGATTGAGTAAACGGTATTTTCCGGATTGGTTACCGCTTGCCGCTTGGCGACCTGACCAACGAGGCGGCTGCCATCTTTGGTGAAGGCCACGACCGACGGCGTGGTACGGCCACCCTCGGAGTTGGTAATGACGGTGGGCTCGCCACCCTCCATCACCGCAACGACCGAGTTGGTAGTTCCAAGGTCAATTCCAATAATCTTGCTCATTCTTTTAGTCTCCCAAAACCCGCTATTCAGCTTTTGCTTTTAGCTTTTCCTTCTTCGAGCGAGGCGCCGGAGGAGGCCTTCAAAAGGAATCGACCACTCACGCTACTGCACTCGAGTTGAACGCCCGGATAATATAAAGCTTGAGTGTATTGTTGTCAACTTTGATTGAGTGTGTTTCCTTCAGCGCGGCGGTCTTCGTTGACGAGTTTGGAGACGAAAAAGATGTAGTGGGCGCCGGAAAGGACGGCGAACGCGAAAACTGTCGCGTAAAGCGTCGGGAGGTACCAGCCAGTCCCGTACGGGACGCTGGCGGCGAACATGATGATGCCGATGGCGACGATCTGAACCGTCGTGTTGATCTTGCCGAGCAGGGACGGCCGGAAGCCGCGAAAACCGGTGACGATGTTGATTGCCGCGGCGCCCACCAGGATGAACACGTCGCGGCTAATTACGGCCACCGTGACCCAGAACGGCACCGGCAGATGCGAAGGCAACGGCTGCGGGAATACCGAACGCATCGACAAAACCACAAACGCCGTCACGAGCATCAACTTGTCTGCAATCGGGTCGAGAATCGTGCCGAGTTGTGATTTCTGGTTGAAACGCCTCGCGAGCAGTCCGTCGAGGCCGTCAGTGACGCCGGCCAGCACAAACACCGCCAGGGCGAGAATGAACCGTTGATAAAACAGCAGCGAAACGAAGACAGGGATCAGCACCATCCGAAACACAGTCAGCAGGTTCGGGACGGTAACAATCCGAGATGACACGGTAAGAGCAGTTAGTTACTGCGCAATTCCAGCAATGAGATTTCGGGCGGGCAACCGTATCTGATGGGCAACACTACGGTTCCCAAGCCGCGGTTGACGTAAATCTGTGTGTTTCCCTGGCGCCAGAGACCTTTCAGCAAACGTTTGTTGGGCCTGGGCGAAGCGCGTTCGCCGCGAATCGCGACCTGTCCTCCGTGGGTGTGACCGCTGAGGATCAAATCGACTGACGCCCTTGCAGCACGGCGAAGAACTATCGGATTGTGCGCCAGAAGGAGCTTCATCTCATCTGTGCGGGCGCCCGCGAGCGCGAGCGAGATATCCTCGAGACCGACCATCGAATCATCCACGCCAGCCAGCCAGAAAGCCGCGCCTTCCTTTTCGAAGCGCATGCCTTCGTTGATCAGGACGGTGATTCCCTCGGCGCGGAACAGGTCGGTAATCAGCGCGGCGTCGACCCAGTGGTCGTGGTTGCCGAGCACGGCATACACGCCGTAACGCGCCTTCAGCTTGCCCAGCATCTCGGCGCACGGCGCGGCGTAATGTCGCTCCTTCGAGATGTAGTCGCCGGTCAGCGCGATGATGTCCGGTTTCAAGCGATTAGCTGTTTCGACCGCTCGTTCAATCTGTTCGGGGTTTGAAAACGGCCCGTGATGAACGTCGGAAAGCTGCACGACGCGAAAACCATCGAACGTTTTTGGCAGCCGGTTGAGATGAATTCGCTTGTGCTCGATCGTGAGCATGTAAGGCTCACTGAGCGCCGCGCGCGCGACGTGTGACAGGCTGAGAGCCAGTGAACGCAACGGGGTTGGTGGTCGCTTAGCACCGCCGTAGGGCGCGACACGTCCACGTTGGTTCCATCTGATAGGGGTCGCCATCTTTTTCTAGAGGTTATTAGACGCTGCCTGCCGGGGGCGTCTTTTTGGTGGGGCGCATTATAGAGACCTGTCTCACC
Source organism: Pyrinomonadaceae bacterium (assembly GCA_036276375.1). Classification (GTDB taxonomy): domain Bacteria; phylum Acidobacteriota; class Blastocatellia; order Pyrinomonadales; family Pyrinomonadaceae; genus PSRF01. Next base: position 10,025 of record DASUOZ010000426.1, read on the forward strand.
GGATGCAACCTCATCACTGGAAATATATGTTTCACACGCGCTGTTCTGGTTTGTGCCATAATCCGTCGCTTCGAGCACAACTCCAATGGAACCAGCAGCTTCCCATCACCTGGACCCTACAGTTCTGATCGGCGTCGCCGTCATGCTCGTCGCCGCGAAGATCTGCGGTGAGATATTCGAGCGATTCCGACAGCCCGGAGTGCTGGGCGAGTTGTCGGCCGGCATCATCATTGGAAACCTCGTTCTGTTTGGGTTTATGGGGGCCGAACCGCTCAAAACAAACGAAACGATTGCCGCCCTCGCTGAGCTGGGCGTCATCATCCTGCTGTTCGAAGTCGGTCTTGAATCCGATTTGAAAGAGATGATCGAGGTCGGCTGGTCGTCTCTGCTGGTGGCGCTTGTCGGCGTGGTCGCGCCGTTTTTTCTCGGCTGGGCGGTGTCGTCCTACTTCATTCCGGACGAGCCGCGGCTGGTGCACATCTTTATCGGTGCGACGCTCTGCGCCACCAGCGTCGGGATCACTGCGCGTGTTTTCAAAGATCTCGGAAAACTGGCGACACGCGAGGCACGAATCATCCTCGGGGCGGCGGTGATCGACGATGTGCTGGGGCTGTTGATTCTGGCGACGGTCGCCGGCGCAATACGAGCGGCAGCGACTGGTGGTGTGCTCTCGCTGTTTGATGTGGGAGTGATTGCGGCGAAGTCGTTATTGTTTTTAGTCGCGGCGATCGCGATCGGAATTCTCCTGATGCCGCGAGTGCTGCGTGGCGCGGGACGATTGGAAACGCGTGGAGTTTTGCTGACACTCGCTATCTCGTTTTGTTTGTTTCTGGCGTGGGCCGCCGCGAAGGTTGAGCTGGCGCCGATTGTCGGGGCGTTTGCCGCGGGACTGATTCTTGATGAGGTTCACTACCGGCCAAAAGGCGGGCGCACCGAAAGAGATCTTCACGACCTTTTACAACCCGTCAGTACGGTGCTCGTACCGATCTTTTTTGTGTTGATGGGCTTCAAGGTCGATCTGCGACTCTTTGCGCGCTTGGACATTCTCGGGTTTGCGGTAGTGCTGACCATTGCCGCGATCGTTGGCAAACAGGTTTGCGGGTTGGCGGTGTTGGACCGTGGC
>DASUOZ010000427.1:0-5938 GCA_036276375.1 Pyrinomonadaceae bacterium
AGGAACGGGTGGCCTGAGCTGGCCTTCGCCTGGGTTACTGTTCCCTCTTCATCGATCAGCACCTGTACGATAACTGTTCCCTGGGTTCTGGTGCTTTTGGCGATCGGCGGATAGCTGGGCTGTGGCAACGACAGCGCCCGGCTATTCAAAACGACCGAGACCTTCAGAGTCTTTGGTACCTGCGGAGTAGGCGGGGGCGGTGGCTCGTCAGGCAACACTACGATCTGCCTGGGCTGTACGACCGGTGAGCCGCCTGTGGCAGGTCCAATTGGTCCACCTCCGGCATCGCGGTTACGACCGGTAATGGCCACAGGGCCACCGCCCTCCGGCAATGGTGGGTTTCTGCTCGGCGTGGCCGAGATCGTTTCAGGCACAACCTCTGGATGGTTGACGCTGAGCATCGCAACAGCGCGTTCTGTGACGTTACTTGTGTTGTTAGTGTCTCTTGGACGGTCTGGATGTGCGGCCGGCTGCGCTTGCTGCGTGGGAAGAAAGTCTTGCGGCGACAGCAACACTACATCATCAAGGACTTGCTGCTCCAAATGCGCGTCGTAAGCGTAGATACTCACGACACCCATAACCGCAAACAGCACGACGTAAGTGGCACCGGTAAAGAGCAGGAACGATCCGCGACGCTTGTATTCCGTGGCGTGCGAACTGGATTCAATCAAGTTATTAAACATCGAGTTCCTCCGCTAGTTGCCGGTGCCATTCGGGTCGCGGGAGCCTTACTCAGCCTTCTTAGACACCGGCCGCGCCCGCGGGTTCCCTTGAACTCTGACCCGTAACCAAATACGATCAGCGGCGCTCTCTTCAGCCCACTCTTACCAGGAGAATGCATGGCGACTCAAAAGGCCTTTCAGGAAGAGCTTAATCCGTTCGAAATTGCCAAACAGCAGTTCAACCGGGCAGCCGACTACCTCGACCTCGATGCGTCGTTGCGGCATGTGCTCGAGAATGCCAAGCGACAATTAATTGTCTCGATCCCGGTAAAGATGGACGGTGGCGACGTGCAGGTGTTTGAGGGCTATCGGGTGCAGCACAACATCGCGCGTGGTCCGGCCAAGGGCGGTATTCGTTATCACCCAAACGTCACCCTTGACGAGGTCAAAGCGTTGGCTTCATGGATGACGTGGAAGTGCGCCACCGTCAATATCCCTTACGGCGGCGGCAAAGGTGGTGTCGTTTGCGATCCGAAGAGTCTTTCGCGCAACGAACTGGAGCGACTGACACGCCGGTACGCTTTCGAGATCGCGCCGATCATCGGTCCCGATCGCGACATTCCCGCGCCTGACGTCTACACCGACGAACAGACGATGGCGTGGATCATGGACACGATCTCGATGGTGCGTGGTCACACGGAGCTGGGCGTCGTCACCGGCAAACCGATTTCACTCGGCGGCTCGCAGGGACGTGCTGAAGCAACCGCGCGTGGTTGTCTTTATGCACTGCGCGAGGCGTGTCGCGTGAAGAACATGAGTTTGCAAGACTCGCGCGTGGTAGTGCACGGCTTTGGTAACGCCGGGGCGAACATCGCGCGGCTCGTAGCCGAAGACGGCGCGAAAGTGATCGCGGCGTGCGATTCAAAGATGGCCGTTTACGCCGAAGGCGGCATCGACGTCGCGGAAGCGTTGAAGCACAAGGCGCAGACCGGCGCTTTGACCGGACTTCGCGGCGCGAAGGAAGTTCCGTGTGAAGACGTGCTCGAGATGGAATGCGACATTCTGCTGCCATCCGCACTCGAAAATGCGATCACGCTGAAGAACGTCGGTAATGTGAAGACGAAGATCATCGCCGAGCTGGCGAATGGACCAACAACGCCGAGCGCCGATCGCATACTCGAGGACCAGGGCGTGATGCTCATTCCGGATATTCTGGCGAATGCGGGTGGCGTAACGGTGAGTTACTATGAATGGGTGCAGGATCAGTATTCGTTCTTCTGGTCCGAGAAGCAGATCAACGACACGCTCGAGCAGACGATCCGCACGTCGTTTGAACAAGTGCACGACATGACGAAACGTTACGGCACCGACATGCGGACGGGCGCGTACATTCTCGCCGTCGGCCGCGTGGCTGAAGCAACCAGTGTGAGGGGGATATTCCCGTAAGTATGGCTGACAAGATCACGGTCTACGAAAAACCGACTTGAACGAAGTGTCGCGAAATGGACAAGCTGCTCCGGGAGAGCGGCGTTCCTTTTGACAAGGTGAATTACTACGTCGAGCCTTTGAGCAGGAAGAAACTGACGGAGCTGGTTCGCAAACTGGGTATGAAGCCGCGCGAGTTATTGCGCAAAGGTGAGGCGGCTTACAAAGAGCTCGGTTTGGCGGAGGATAAATTCAGCGACAGCGAACTGATTGCGTTGATGGTCGAGCACCCGGAGCTTTTGCAGCGTCCGATCGTGGAACGCGGCGATCGCGCAGTGCTCGGCCGGCCAACTGAGAATGTGAAAGCGTTGTTGTGACCAAAAGCCATCCACAGATTACGGAGAATCCGTGTAATCCGTGGATGGTTTACTGTGTTTCGAGCACATGAAAAAAACAGAAACAGTCTTCGTCTGTCAGGAGTGTGGGCACAAGTCGGGTAAGTGGCTGGGCAAGTGTCCCGAGTGTGGCGAGTGGAATTCGCTGGTCGAGGAACGGGCGCCGGCCGCGCGCAAGGGCAGCTCTCGCAATAGCTTTCAGCTACGCGAAATATCCGCCGTTCCTTTTACCGAGATCGAGCCGCAGGATGATCGCCGACTTCCCTCTGGCGTAACGGAATTCGATCGCGTCCTCGGCGGCGGTATCGTTCCCGGCACACTCGTCCTCATCGGCGGCGATCCCGGTATCGGAAAGAGCACGCTGCTCCTACAGGTGGCCGACAAAATGAGCGACGCCGGCATGCTCGTGCTTTACGTTTCCGGCGAGGAATCCGAACGCCAGATCAAACTTCGCGGCGAACGTCTGGCCGTAACCGCGAAAAACGTTTTTCTTCTTCCGGAGACGAACCTCGAAAACATCTTTCGCGAAATCGAACGTCTCAAACCCGGCGCTGTGATCGTCGACTCGATCCAGACGGTGTTTTCGAGCGTGATTGAGTCAGCGCCCGGATCGGTGTCGCAGGTGCGGGAAGTGGCCCATCAGTTTTTATTGCTGGCGAAGAACCGCGGCGTTCCTGTTTTTCTGATCGGTCACATCACAAAAGACGGATCCATCGCCGGACCAAAGGCGCTCGAACACATCGTCGACACGGTGCTGTACTTCGAAGGCGAGCGGCACCATAACCATCGCATCGTCCGCGCGGTGAAGAACCGTTACGGCGCGGCGAATGAAGTCGGGGTTTTCGAAATGACGGGTGGCGGGTTGATGCCGGTGGCAAACCCGTCGCAGATGTTTCTTCAGGAGCGGCCGCAGAACGTTGCCGGCTCGATCGTTACGGCGTGTATGGAAGGCACGCGTCCGCTGCTCGTTGAGATTCAGGCGCTGGTTTCGGGCAACAAGTACGGCACGGGCCGGCGCATGACGCAGGGCCTGGACCAGAATCGTGTCTCGCTTATGATCGCGATGCTCGAAAAACGCGCGGGACTGCAACTAGTTGGCGACGATGTTTTCGTGAACATTGCGGGCGGCCTTGAAGTTGATGAACCGGCCGCGGACCTCGGCGTGGTGACGGCGATCGCGTCGAGTTTTAAGAATGTGGACGTAGATCCACACACGGCGGTGTTTGGCGAAGTCGGATTGACGGGCGAAGTGCGCGGCGCGATGCAGGCGTCGGTGCGCGCGCGAGAAGCGCAGGCGCTTGGGTTTAAGAAGATCGTGATGCCGGCGTCGAACGTTGTCGGACTCGAGCGTTTGCTAGGGGTGAGAGTCGTCGGCGTGAAGTCTGTTGACGAAGCTTTGGAAGAGCTGTTTTAAGTGCCTTCGCAATCTAACTGTCGAAATTTAACTGCGTTCGTAGAACTTAACAACCAATCCGTCACCAATCGGTTTGGAATCCCTTTCCTCAAAGCCGTGGAGATAACCCTCCGGCATATGTGCGTCCGCACGCTTAACCGTAAGCGGCACCTCCGTAATGATCCACTTCTCTATCCGCGGTAAAAACGCCGCATAGATCTGCGCGCCGCCGATCACAAAGAGGTCCGTCGTCAACGAGTCGTTCAACGACAACACCGAATCCACATCCGACAAAACCAGCAACGACTCCCGCGGCTCGATACTCAGATCCCGACTCAACACGATATTGAGCCGGTTCTTCAACGGTTTCCCCAACGTCAACCACGTCTTACGACCCATCACGACGGCGTGACCCGTCGTAGTCTCCCGGAAAAACTTCATATCCGCAGAGTAATGCCAGGGAAGCTTTCCGCCTTTTCCAATCGCCCCCTGGCGATCAACCGCTGCGATTCCGATGATCATGATTTACACGGCGACAGGAGCTGCGATCTTGCTGTGAGATTGGTAACCGATCAGATTCAGGTGCTCGTAACGCGCCGCTAACAACCCCTCCAACCCTCGCAGACGTTTATCCGGATCGTTGATCTGCAACTGCGGCAACGGTAGTGGCTCGCGCGCCAACAACTGTTGCACCTGTTCACGATGATTCTGGTAGATGTGATAGTCACCTAAGGTGTAAACAAACTCGCCGGCACTCAAGTCCGACACATGCGCGACGAGGTGCGTCAACAACGCGTACGAACTGATATTGAACGGCACGCCAAGAAACGCATCAGCCGAACGTTGATAAAGCTGGCAGTGCAACACACTTCCGTTTTCGACCTTGAACTGAAACAAAGTATGACACGGCGGCAGGTCCACGTTGTCAGCCTGTCGCGGATCCCAACCCGTAACGATCAACCGGCGCGAGTCGGGATTGTTTCGAATCAATTCCAGCAGCTTTGCGATCTGGTCAAAACCGTCTCTGGCGGGATAATTTCCCCCAAACGAGCGCCACAGATAGCCGTAGACCGGTCCGAGATCTCCCGCGTGTCTGCCAAACTTGCGCGTGTGTTCGTCGTCGGCCCACTCCGCCCAAATATCAACACCCTTCGCACGCAGGTTTGTCTCGCTCGTGTCACCGGAAAGAAACCAGAATAACTCCTCCGCGACCCAACGAAACGGAACGCGCTTTGTCGTTACGATCGGAAAACCCTGGCGGAGATCGAATCGTGTTTGAAAACCGAAATGCGAGATGGTCCCGACGCCCGTGCGGTCACTGTGTTCGCTGCCATTCTCCAGTATCGATCTCAACAGATCGTGGTATTGTTTCATCGGGACTAATCATACATGAAACGTTACCGACTGTGCTTCCTCGGATTTGGCAATGTTGGGCGCGCGCTGGTGCGACTGTTGGTCGCGAAGTCAGCGGACTTGCGTGACAACTATGGTATCGAATGGGAGATCACTGGTGTCGCCACGCGCCGCATGGGTTGGCGCGCGAGTGCAGATGCGATCGATGTCGCTGCGTTGTTGGCGGGCAACGACGACACGCCCGCGCAGAACAGCATCACCGATTGGCTCGCGCTGGCAAAACCGGATGTTCTGTTCGAAACGACGTCGCTCAATCCCGAAACAGGCCAACCCGCAATCGACTATCTGCGTGCTTCGCTGCAAGCGGGCGCGCACACGATTACGGCCAACAAAGCTCCGATCGTTTACGCGTTCGATGAGCTCAACGAAAACGCGATCGCCAACGGCAAGCGGTTTCTGTTTGAGTCGACAGTGCTCGATGGCGCACCCGTGTTTTCTCTGTTTCGCGAAACGCTCCCCGCCGTAAAAATCCGCGGCTTCAGCGGCGTCTTCAACTCAACCACCAACATCATTCTCGAAACAATGGAAGCCGGCCGGAGTTTTGCGGAAGGCGTGAAGACCGCGCAGGAACTCGGCGTCGCGGAGACGGATCCGAGTAATGATGTTGACGGTTGGGACGCGGTGATGAAGGTGTGCGCCGTTTCGCGCGT
>DASUOZ010000428.1:0-2879 GCA_036276375.1 Pyrinomonadaceae bacterium
CAGAACAGCAAAGAACGCCGGAATGGAAAGATGACGCCGCGGCGGTTGGATCCGAGTTTTGGACCAGTGATCACGAGCGCGATTCGCATCGGCGACACTCTTGACGGCGACGGGCCGCAAGGTCGTGGCTTTTACACAGAAGACGGCGGCAACCCTTATCTCGCGAGCTGGTTTGCGGAACTTCGCGGCGCCAAAAGTTTTCTGCGACGAGCTTATAAGTTCTCGAAGATGCAATTGAAATATCGCTTCGGTTTGAACTTCGACGCCAACCTCAGCGCCGAGATCGCCGACCTGCTTGGTCCAGCCGCCACTTCGATAAGCTCGTTTCCGGTCCTCAGCATGGGCCGCGACTTCGCGAACGGGCGGCTCTCGCTCAAGGGCGACTTGCTGAACTGCGACTGGACGCGAAAGAAGTCACAGGCCTACTTCGATCGCGTGAGACACGTCGGTCGAGCCATTGCTACCGCGTTGAACGCCGAATACGAGGACAATCCTTCGTACGCATATCTGCACCAGGTACTCACGGCCCATCCGCTGGGTGGCTGTCCCATGGGCTTCACGCGTGACGATGGCCTGGTGGATTCTTACGGAGAGACTTTCGATTATCCCGGACTGTATGTGGTCGACGGCTCCGTCCTGCCCGGCCCGGTTGGTCCAAACCCATCTCTCACGATCGCCGCGATCTCAGATCGCGCGGCCGATCACATCATCGCACAGCACAAAAAGGAACACGCCTGAAGCAATGTTCGGCAATACAAAGGAGTAAAGAGATGACCAACGGTAATAAGAAACGCTCTTTGATTCTCGCAGGTGGCGGCATCAAGGTCTCATTCCAGGCAGGTGTCCTCCAGGTCTGGCTGGACGAAGCCGGACTCACGTTTGATCACGTCGATGCCGCGAGCGGCGGCGTGTTCAACCTGGCGATGATGTGCCAGGGCATGACGGGTTTGGAGATCGCCGACAACTGGCGAAATCTCAATCCGCGCGGCGGCATCAGCTTCAATCCCGCCTCGTTTCTTAATCTGCTCTACGCGGAGTCGTTGTTTACGCTCGATAACTATCGCAAGCACGTCTTCCCCGGCTGGGGATTGGACTGGAACAGAATCCGCGAAAGCAATCTCAACGCCACGTTCAACGTCGTCAACTTCAGCACGAAAACACTCGAAGTGATCCCGCCGAAAGACATGAGTGAAGACATGCTGTGTGCGTGTGTGTCTTTGCCGATGTGGTTTCCGCCGGTGCGCATCAACAATCAGACCTACATCGATTCCGTGTATCTGACCGACGCCAACATCGAAGAAGCGATTCGGCGCGGAGCAGACGAGATCTGGGTCATCTGGACAGTCAGCGACAAAGACGAATGGCACAATGGATTCGTCGCCACTTACTTCCAGATCATCGAGACCACGGCCGTTGGACATTACAAAGCCGCGTTAAAGCGAATCGCCGACAACAATGCGGCGATCGCTGTGGGCAAGACTGGCGAGTACGGCCGGCACATCGAGGTGAAGGAACTCAAAGCCGACGTCGCGCTGCATTACCTAATCGATTTCAGCCAGGATCGACTGGCAGAGGCAGTCAATCTCGGCGTCTGGCGTGCACGGGAGTGGTGTAAGGAAAACGGAATCCCGCTAAAGACTCTTGGCGGCGAGTTTCCTACTGACGTTCACGAGGCAGTGACGAAAGTCAGTTTCACTGAGGAGATGAAGGGCTATCTCACGTTCGGCGAGCTCGATTACGAGCTTGGCGCGAAGCTCGGGAAGAAACACGGCAACGCCATCATGTTCCACTTGACCATGACGATTAACGGCGTGAACCGCTTCGTCACCGATCCGGACCACGACACCGATGACGTGGTGGGCTATATCGAGTGCGAAGCGCTGGGTGGGCGAAGGCCAGTCGAGAAGGCCAACTTCAATCTGTTTATCGACGATCACGATCCGTCGATTAAACGGATGCTGTATCGCCTTTTCTTCAGCGACGCACAGGGCAATCCGCTAACACTCAGCGGTTTCAAGTTCATCAAAGACGATCCCGGTTTGGACGTCTGGCACGACACGACCACACTCTTCACGCGCGTTTTGCATGGTCACATCAGCCCGGCGGAAGAAGCAGCAGCCGCGGGCGATCCTGAGAAGCTCAAACAACTCGTCAAGGGCTCAGGAATCATCATCATCTACTTCTTCGACTTTATGAAGCAGCTCACAACCTTCCGCTCAGAGGGACCAACCATCGCCGATCGCACAGCCGCGATGGCGCGTTTCGGACGCCTCTTTATGGGCAAGCTCTGGGATGTTTATGCGCGCAACGTGCTTACGTCAGGACCGTTCTAGTCATGACTTCACCGTCAGCAGGACGATCTCCGGCGGCACGCCCAAGCGGACCGGGACGATACTCGTGCCGATTCCGGTAGTAACGAAAAGATGATGACCGTTTTCGAAGACGTGTCCGGCTTCGTAGCGGTCGCCATAATCTGAGGTATGGACCAGCGTGCCGATTAGGGGAAGCCTGACTTGTCCGCCGTGCGTGTGGCCGGCCAGAAACAATCGCACGCGTTGCGGCAGGCCGGGAAACAAATCGGGGTTGTGCGCGATGGCGATTATGGGATCACCTTCGGGCACTTTAGCGATCGACTCTGCGTGGCGTGGCGCGCGCGTCCAGAGATCGGCGAGACCGAGTAGCCAGAACGAGCGGCCGCGCGTTTCGATCTGCGTAATGTCGTTCTCGAGGACTTTGATTCCATTCGCTTCCAGCGCGCGGCGCACACGCTCACCGTCGAACCACCAATCGTGATTGCCGAGGACAGTGTAAACGCCGAGCGGCGCGTGAAAGCCTTTCAAGAGAGGAGCAAACTGCTCGGGGGCCATGCCGTGATCGCC
>DASUOZ010000429.1:0-10654 GCA_036276375.1 Pyrinomonadaceae bacterium
GTGGCGAAAACTTACGCTTATATATCACAACGCCTTCGACCAGGGAACCCGCGGGTCGTTACACACGTAAGACTGAACCGGCCGGAGCCATCGACTACTTACGTTCAGTTTGAAACGAAGTTTTGGCAGATAGTGCAACTAAGTCGGGATACTTCCAAGCAGCGTCAGGCGGTCACATGGGAACCTTCGGTAAACCCAAACCCGGCGACGAGCGGTGGCAACTGACCCGCACGTCGGTGAATCCTAGACTCGGTCTTTTGATTACGAGCTACAATCAAGAGTCGCCCAGGCCCAGCGTCATAAATTAATACGAGGAGTTTTGAATGAAGTCTATTAGCAAGTTCTCTCCAGCCGTTGTCGCGCTTCTGGCGCTCGTCTTTGCTGTTTCGCCTGCCGCACTTGCACAGAAAAAGGACAGTCAATCTGAAAACATCAAGATCAAGAATTTCGGCCAAATGGATGAACGGTTCTTCCGCGGCGCTCGACCCAAGCCGCAAGATCTCCAGGCGCTCGCCGCACTCGGGATTACAACCATTATCGATCTGACCGACAATTCGCGTGAGTACGAGCAGCCCGCCGCTGAAGCCGCCGGACTGCGCTACATCAACATTCCCATGGTCGACAAGAGCTATCCAAGCATGGACCAAATCAATGAGTTCATGAAGGTCGTCAACGATCCCGCAACCGGCAAGTTCTTCGTTCATTGCGCCGGCGGCCGCCATCGTACCGGTGTCGTGGGCGCTGTTTACCGGTTCAACGTCGACAAGTGGAACCTCGACCAGGTAATGGATGAAATGAACCACTACGATTTCGGTTCCGGCTTCGGCCACGGCAAACAGAAAGACTTCGTGAAGAAGTACTGGAATCAGTTCCAGACGCAGAACGTTGCCGCGGCCGAATCCGACAAGAAGTAAACTTCAACAAAAGCAAGCAACTGAAGGTCGCTCATCGCGAGCGGCCTTTTTGTTTGACAGCTACAAACATTCGGCCCATACTCCGGTCGAAATTGACTTGTCGCAGCTCGCGTGGCAAGCCCAAAACCTGACTCCCAACTTATGCAGGTGTCCCCTCAATTATGTCTCCCACAGAAATCAGACTTCGCGCCGAGTACAAGTGGCGCATGGCCGCAGTGTTTGTGATCGCGATAACCGCGCTTTACTACCTGCTCGGATACTTACCCATCATTGTCCTGGTCGCGGCGATCGTGCTTGTTGTCTCTCTGGTGCTGAGCATGGTGCGCCGGCAAAGCACGGATCCGTGCATCGTGCTCGATGAACAGGGCGTGTTCGATAGACGACTTAAAATCGGCGTTATCCGCTGGTCCGACATACGCCACATCAGTTGTCACTCGCTCCATGGCGCCGAATACATCTCACTCGACCTGCACGACGCTGCCGCCTACGAAGCCCGACGTCCCCAGTGGCTGAAGGTGTTATCGCAGGTACAACGCGTTCACGGTATGAGCTCGATCGCTATCAGCACAAACGGACTCGACGTTGACATAAACACGCTCGTCAACATGCTCCACGAAGGTTGCGAGCACGCCAGCCATCGTAAGCCTGAACCAGCCTGAGGAGTCACCGATGATCATCTACTCCGGCCAGGGTTATCTCGTGCTCGCGCTGTTTATTCTTCCGCTGATTGTGTTTGGAGTGTTACTGAACTGGGCCTTCGGAATCGATGTGCTGCGAACCACGTCGTGGTTGCCGCTGCATACATTGATGGTAATGGGCGCGATCCTGATCTTCGTGGTGGGCCGGTATCTCAACCGCAACATGGTCGAAGATACGGTGTATGAAGACTCAGCGCGCGTGAAGATCTTCCGGCCGCGACACACGCTCTACTACGTGCGCATGGAATACTGGGCGCCAATCGCACTCGCAATCTACTTCGCGCTCGCTGCTTATCGCGAGTTTAGATAACTCACGACTCGTCGTACGCACGCCTTGCGCGCACGGTGAAGAACTCGTCGCTTTCAATGACGTAAGCGGTGAGGTTGTAGCCGTAGACACAACCGGTATCGAGCCCGATCGCTTTCTTTCCGCGGCGCGGTTCCGGCGCCGGCCAGTGGCCAAACAAGACAACTTTCTCGCCGTAATAAACGTGATACCAGGGCGTGCCCTCGTCGCTTTCACGATCGCCGCCGAGCGTGCGCAGGCGTGTCAGGTCTCCGGTCGTCTGCGAGTAGAGCTCGACGTTTGGACGCAAACCGGCGTGCACTACGAGGTGCGTGTCGAGATCGATCGTAAACGGCAGTCGATTGAAGAAACTGGCGTAAGCGTCTTTCTCACCTTTGAGTTCCTTGTGCGTGTCCTTCTGCGCCTGCTTCAACTCGATGTCTTCACCATTCCACTTACGCCGCAACGCCAAATCGTGATTGCCGATCACGGTGGTGAACCGCGCATCGGTCATAAACAACTCGAGCACTTCTTTGCTTTTCGGACCTTTGGTGATCAGGTCGCCGACGGAAACAACACGGTCGTTCTCATCGAGCCCTACCTTCTCGAGCAGGTCCATCAGCTCGTCGTAACAACCGTGAATGTCTCCAACTACAATGGTGCGACTCATCCAATCCTCCGATGCATTATCCAGCGCGCCCGCTATTGTAAGCTATCGATAAAGGTACGTCTTGCTCTCCTTCTGATCCCACTCTACGCTGTCGATGTTGTCCGGATCTGCCGAAAGTATCTCTTCGCTCAACTTGCTCGTGCTGACAATCGGATCGAGATTCACGAGATAGACAATTTTGCCCAACGGCTCGTCCGCGTCCTGCCGATTGAGCTCGCGCAACTCGTAGTCATATCGACGACGCGCAAAAATACGCTTGAGCAGATCATTCGTCTTGTCGACGTCGCGCGTCTGCACCGCAACTTCCATCGAACGAAACACCTGATACTGCTCGAAGTACTCCAACACCGACAACGAGAGCAACACAAACACCGTCAGGATGATGGCCATGTCCCAACGCCCGACGCCGGCCGCGAGACCCACGCCAAGGCAAACGAGCAGCACCGTGGTCTCCTTCGGATCGCGAATGTTCGTGCGGAAACGCACCAGCGACGCGGCCGCGAAAATACCAAACGCGCGTGCCGCACTGTCGCCCACGACCATCATCATTCCGCCTGCCACCACCGCCATCAGGATCTGCGTCTGCGCGACGTAAGGATTGCGACGGCTTGCGGTCACACCACGCCGCGGACGAAACGCCAGCACCGCCGCGAGAAACGCCGCGAGCGCAAAACGTAGCGCAATGCGGGCCGAGGTTGTTTCCCAACTCTCCAGAGTTGCGGGCGACGCGGTTACGTCTGGTCCAAACAACTCGCTTAAGAGCGGCAGGTCCATATCCGAGCCTGCCGGAGCTGACGCAGCGGGCGAAGCAGAAGGCGTCGCAACGCTGGTTGTCCCCGGACGATCGCGAAAAACGTAAGCAGCAAGGCCGCTGCCCAGCAGAATCACGACAAACATCCCCAGAACCGCAAGTGTCAGACGGTTCATACTCGTAGTCCTTTCTGTGATCTAATTGGCTGCGCAAGCAACTGGTTTATTGCTTGACCCACAGTCGCTGTCGCTTCAACGGGTGAACGCTGCCGGGAGGCGGAGAACTGTTTGGGCCTTCGAAAAACATCTGGCTGTTGAATGGCGCTTCGCCGGGCTCCATGGCCGGCTGCACGTAGGTACCATCGGAGTTCATGATTCTGGCCTTTACGTTATCACGCAGGTATGCGGCTAACACGGTGTCTTTGAGATAAGTCTTCGCTTGCGGATCGAGTACGGGCACGACCACCTCGACACGTCGATCGAGATTGCGCGCCATCCAGTCGGCAGAACCGATGTAAAGCTCTTCCTCGCCTCCGTTCGCGAAGTAGAAGATCCGGCTGTGTTCGAGAAAACTGCCGACGATGCTGCGCACGCGAACCGTTTGTGAGAGCCCCGGCTCGCCGGGACGAATCATACAAGCGCCACGCACGATCAGATCTATCTTCACGCCCGCCTGCGAAGCTTCGTAAAGCGCTTCGATAATCTGAAGATCGGTAAGGCGATTGATTTTCGCCATGATGTGCGCGGGCCGCCCGGCGTGCGCATGAGCCGTCTCGCGTTTGATGAACTCCATCATTCGTTTGCGCAGGTTCAACGGCGCCACGAGCAAACGACTAAATTCTTTTTGGATCGAGAAGCCCGTGAGAAAGTTGAACACATCGGTAGCATCGTCGCCGATCACCGAATCGCTCGTCAGCAAACCGAGGTCCGTGTAGAGCCGCGACGTGGTCGGGTTGTAGTTGCCGGTCGCAATGTGAGTGTAAGTTTGCAGCCCGTTCTCTTCTCGTCTCACGACGAGAGTCACTTTGCTGTGCGTCTTCAAGCCCACCTGGCCGTAAACAACGTGAACGCCGGATTCAGCGAGTCGCTTGGCCCATTCGATGTTGTGCTCCTCGTCGAAACGGGCTTTGATCTCGACCACGGCAGTGACCTGTTTACCACGCTCGCTCGCCTGAATGAGCGCCTGCGGAATGGGCGACTTCTTCCCCGTCCGGTAAAGACACATCTTTATTGCCACTACATCCGGATCGTTCGCCGCCGTCTGAATGAAATCGACGATCGTAGCGAAAGACGTGTAAGGATGATGAACGAGCACGTCCTGCTTTTTGATCGCGTCGAAAACCGATTCGTTCTTCCTGAGCGCAGCAGGCGCAACGGCTTTCAGCGGTTTGTCTTTAAGCTCGGGCTTGTCGAGACTGTAAAGCTCCATCAAATCCGTTACGTCGAGCAGACCGTCGATCTTGTAAACGTCGTCAGGATCGATGCGCAGTGACTCAGTCAGGTATTCAACCATCTCACTCGGCATCGACGACTGCACTTCCAGGCGCACGGGCAAACCAAAGCGACGCTCACGCAGCGACTCCTTGATCAGGGCGAGTAAGTCCGCGGCTTTGTCGTCGCGGATCTCCACGTCGGCATCGCGCGTGACGCGGAAGAGATGGCCCTTGCTCAGGTTCATACTGGGAAACAGCGCGTGAATGTTTGCCTCGATCACCTCTTCAACGAGGGCAAACTTCAACTCGCCCGGATTCACCGGAATCAAACGCGGCACAACGGGCGGCACCTTGATGCGCACGAACCGCGCTTCGTTCCCGAGCGGAGTTCCCGCTAGCGTGTCACCCGGATTACCTTCAACCGTTAGGCCGATGTTCAGACTTAGATTTGAGATGTAGGGAAACGGCCGCGCCGGATCGACAGCCTGCGGAGTCAGTACCAGAAAAATGTTTTTCATGAAGTACTGCGACAGGCGGCGTTTTTCGTCTTCGGAAAGCGACTTGTAAGGCGCGATGACCACGTCGTTTGCTGCGAGCTCCGGCAACACGTCGTCGCGCAAACAACGCGTCTGCTCGTCAACAAGCGGCAGCACTCGCTTGCGAATCACCGCGAATTGCTCGGCCGGCGTCAACTCGCCCGGCATCGGGCCGATGTCTTCGATGGGCATCATCTCCTTGATGCCCGACACGCGCACCATGAAAAACTCGTCGAGGTTCGAGGAGAAAACGGACAGGAACTTCAACCGTTCGAGCACCGGCGTCGCTTTGTCCGTCGCTTCTTCAAGCACGCGCCGGAAGAATTCCAACTGGCACAGGTCGCGGTTGAGTACCGACCAGGCAAGAAAACGGTTTGGTTTTTTTCGAGGTAGTTCTGATTGCATTTACTTCCCTGGTCCAGCCACAAAGAGGCACATAAGGCACAAAGTCAGTTAGGTAGTGCCATTAACTGAGTCTGGTAGACGCTCACTTGCCTTGTGCTGCTTGTGCTTTTTTGTGGCTCACTCGTTTCTTAAAGTTAATTCGAACAACGCGCGTCGATGATCGTGCGCGCCTTGCGCACAAACTCCGCGGCCCACTCCGCCGCCCGTCGATCGCGCTCCGCATTCCGCGAAGCTGCAAAAACTTTCGTAATCGTCCCGTTCTGTTTTTCCGCGTCGAGCAGCCGCTGAAGATTGTCCGCGAGCAACTTGCGCCCGGCTTCGGAAATGTTCGTGTCGCCGACGCTCTTCGCGTTCGCCGTACAACGACCGCCACTCACTTCAATCGGATCCTTCTTGCGCCAGACCTCCAACCGCGCCTTGTTTTCACTCGAGCGAGAGTAACCGAAGGTCGATCCCATGTCGCCGACGTAGAACACGGCCTGGCCGGGTTCGCAAATGCGCGTGTTCCCTTCCTTGCGCGACTTCAGACACGCAAACTTGTGATTGTCAGACTTCGTGTCGCCGTGATCGATGAACGCGAGCCACAACTTGAACGCGTCGACCTCGGCGCGTGAGTGCTGAGCGATCTTCTGGAGCGATTCGGCCAGCGCACCGGAATCTTTATCGTTGCAGTTCACATCGATGCCCTTCGCCAGCGGCAGCTCGATGCCCGCGGCGGGCTGAAACGGCGAAAAGCTCGCGCCCTGAAATCCGCGCGTCAGGCTCTTCTCGCAATCGGGACACGTTACGTCCGCGACCCACGAATCGTCGGCAAAAAACCCGAGCGCTTGCGAGAACCGCGACGACAAGAATTCGCCGTAGATCTCGCCGTTTCGCTTATCTGCCGTCTGTCCCTTGAAGTGCGGTTTGATTTTGTAACGGACCGGATTGCCGTCTCCGTCAGTCACGCCCGGAACTGAGCAATGAAATTTTGGCGTCGTGCCCGCGCCCGGTGACTCGTCTTTGTTGGCGACGCACTTGATTGGCTGCGCCTGCCCGTTTTCATTAACAGGCGGCGCGCCCGCGCGCGGCCCGTTCGCCGGGTTGTAACCAAGCACCGGATCGTAACCCGGATCGGGCGTTCGATAGACTTTCGCCGTTTGCTCCGCGCGCGCGCGTTCAGCGGCCGTGTAGCACGCCTGTTGAGCGCCTGCCGGCGGTGCGAACAATGCGGCCAATACTACGTTGAAGAGAACGAACAGTCGTGGAAGCCACCCGCGCGATGAGTTCTGACGCATTGTTTATTCTTTGCTCTCCAATTTGAATTGAACGAGGGTCAACAAGATAACAAATGTGCACAGTCACTGTCTTTGATTGTTCACACCCTCAACTGAGCTCACATCATAAACGCGTAAATTCCGTGCAAATCGGTCATCTATACGGGCTGGCACAAGCGTTGCCGAACCAACGCGTGTCATGTATTTCCGTCTCCCCAGAATCCTCATTTTAGTTTGTCTTATCGCCGCCGCCAGCACGTCTGCAAACGCCCGCACTTTCCCGCTCGAAAAGATTTCCATGGACGGGAAAGAGTTCTTTGGGACAGTCTCCTACGAGGTCGAGAAGGCTTACGCCGGTAATCAAAACCTCGAACTCATCGTCTCCCTCACCACGCAAGGAACGGCCAATCTTGACCTCCTCCGATTCGAACCTCCCGACCAGGCCAAGATCCGATTTACCCAGGTCAGCAAAATCCCGTCCCTCGACACCGCAACCGGACTGCAAACCACGCAGTTCAAATACCGCGTCAGCATCCCGGACGACGTCGAACCCAGAATCTACCCCATCACCATCGTCTTTGGTTACCCCGGAAACGACAGCAGCTTCCGCACCAACTTTTTGCTAAATCCCGGTGTGCGCAACAAAGGCAAGCTGAGCGTGGTTACCGACGACATCGCGACCACTGAGTTCTACACGGGCACCACGAACGCTTATCGACTCGAACTGGAGAATAACTTCCCGGACTATCCGGTAAACATCCGCTCCATCACCATCAAGTCGAATCCGCTGGGCCTCATCCAAAGCACGACCGTACCCGTGGAAGACTTCAGCATCGACCCGTTTCAACGTGGCTCGATCGACCTGAACCTCAAGACGGCGCCGATGTCGTTCAGCAATCTCCTCAGCGGTTTCAGCGACTCAAACCGGCTGATCGTGCACGTCACTTACGACGACGGTTACGGTCGCGTGATCACCGATCTGATTCATCCGATGAAGATCAAAGTAAAGCCGCGCGATCGCATTCTGATACTCGCAATGTTGGTAGGCGTGGTCATCGGCGCGATCATCAAGTGTTACCTTCAGCGTCTTCAGCAGCAGGGCGTTATTACCAAACGTGAGGTAGTTATCGCCGTCGGCGTCACCAGTTTGATCGGCCTGGTCGTATCGTTTGTCGCCGTCGTCGGCCGCATCAAGATCATTGCGTTCGATCAGATGGGCTCCTACGACAACCCGGCCGTGATCTTCGTCATTAGCCTCGCGGGAGCAGTCGGCGGCGCCCAACTGCTTTCGACGTTCTTTAAAGCTTCCAGTTCAAGCCCGTCGAACGCCGCGAATGCGAACACGCCGGCGCCCGCGCAACCGGCGGCGCCCGCTACCAAGCCGGCTTCCTGAGGGGTGATCAGGTGATGAACTTAACCAGAATTCTCTTGCTCGCGTGCCTCATCTGTTCGGTAAACCCTACTGCTGTCTCGCAGAAGCGCGCCGCTCAGAAACAAAGCGGGCTCGGAGCAGACAAACTTCTTTCGTTGGGTGATTTCTACTTTCGCAGCAATGATATCAGCGACGCCGCCGACCGCTATTACAAGCAGGCCATACGAAACTCTCCCGGATCGCAGACCGCGGGCTACGCCCAGTACAACCGCGGCAGCTATTGGTTTCGCAAGTTCTACGTAATCAGAGAGCGCTCTTCGAAAGACGATCGCGCCGCACTCTCCGAAGCCGAAGGACAGTACTACGACTTCATCGACAAGTTTGCCAGACAGACGAACACCCTCGGGCTCCTTTCGGACGCGGAGTTCTACCTGGCTTTGGTCTACTTGCAACAGGGCAAACGCGAGTATGCAATTGGTTGGCTCAACCGGATGCTGGCCGAAGCAGTGAAGCAGGACCAGTCGATCTACGTTTATAAAGTGGTGTGGTCTTCAAAGCCCGGAGATATCGTGGATCGCAACGTAGACGCGGCGAGCCTCGCCAACTACGCCCGCCGTGCGATCCAGAAAGGCGGCGATACTGAAGCCGTGATCCTCGATATCAAGCGCTGGTGTCAGAAACAGTAAATACTGAGCGTCTCCGCCTAGGCGTCCTTAGGATGTCTGCGCCGGCGCATTTTCCGGCGCGCGAACCCCGCTGCGGCCGCCAAGCCGGTACCTAAAAGGATCATTCCGGTCGGTTCCGGATTCTCGGTCACTGTAGGCGATGACCGACGCGGATTCACGAGTCCAAACCTCATTCCCGGGTTAAACGCCGCCACACTAAAACCCACATGCTTGCCGTTGTTGCTGCCCGCTGATGCGAGGTGCTGTTCGTTATGGCTGTTTAAGCCAAGTTGCAATTTCTGTTTAAACCATCCGAGGTGCAGGCCGTTGTTGCCCTCGAAACGTTCTACAAGAATCCCGCCGAATTCTGAGGCGTCGAGCTGCTCAGCTAAAAAATCCCGGAACTCTGCTCGGGTCATGTTTGGCAGATCGAGTGTGTGCAACACTCCGAAGTTGAGATTTTGCGGTCCTTTTGCGGAATTGACGGAGTCAGCGCGGACTGACGAAACGAGCGTCAGTAGAAGACCTACACTGACTGCCATTGTAAGAACCTTTAACTTGTTCATGGTTATCCCTGAGGGGTTAGATTGTTTCCGCACGCAAAGGGGCTGATCAAAGGGGACAAAACAATCGGCAGGCGCGTGACAAAATAGTTTTGAACTGTGCGGATTTTGTCACCGCAATGCTACATCTATGTTTTTGTCCGTACTGCTGCTGTTGAACCGCTGACGGTGAAGTTCAGCTTTCTCGGTCCGGGGTTGTACTGTCCTTCGGTCGAATCGATCGAAACAACATACCCGCGGCCTTCACGCCGCGCGCTCACGCTCGTGCGGCGAAACATGCCGGTTTTGTAAGCAGGACTATTGCCGTCGTCTTCGTAAAGCGTGCCTGACGCGAGACCCCTGTCGTCCGGATAGATGTTGAACGTGATCGGGTCCGCAGGCCGTTCGCCGACGTAATTACGCGGTGGCATCGTGGGAATCATGGCGCCCGCGCGCACAAACATTGGCACTGTATCCAGCGGCGCCTCGACGCTGATCATAGTGCCGCCGGTGTGTTTCTTGTTCGTCCAGTAGTCGTACCAGGCGCCTGCGGGCAGATAAACCAGACGTCGCGTAACGTCGGGCTTCATGATCGGCGCTACGAGCAGGTCTGCGCCGATCATGAACTGGTCGTCGAGATTGTAGGTGCTCGCGTCGCCCTGGTAATTCAGTAGTAAAGGACGAAACGGCGGCACACCCGTGCGATGTGCCTCTTCGAGAGTCGTGTAGAGAAACGGCAACAGTTGGTAACGCAGCTTTAGATACTTGCGAATGATGTCTTCGTAATACTTGCCAAAGCGCCACGGCTCCTGGTCGTAACCATCGACGACTTTGTGGTTGCGGCAAAACGGCGCGAGGAAACCAACCTGATACGAACGCACCAGCAGTTCGCCATTGCCGCGGCCGATGAACCCGCCGACGTCGCTGCCGACAAACGGCTCGCCCGAAAGACCGAGACTCGTGAACATGGGAATGTTCAACGCGAGCGCCTCCCAGGTGCTGTTTGTATCGCCCGTCCACATCGTCGCGTAGCGTTGAATCCCGGCGTAAGCCGCGCGCGTGATCACGTACGGTCGTTGATCCGGTCGCAGACGCTCGAGACCTTCGTACGTCGCGCGCGCCATCAG
>DASUOZ010000430.1:0-3615 GCA_036276375.1 Pyrinomonadaceae bacterium
CTCAACGTAAGAAACAACTCGAGGGTTGCGGCCCTGCGGGGCTGGATTGTGTGGCGGATAACGTACTGGCATAGAAATCTGCGGGAGAGCCTCGGTAACCTTCACATATTACGTTACTTTCGCCCTGCGGTTCCTCCGGTCTTTCGTTTGACAGTGCTAACCGCTTTCGCTAACGTGGCTTCCCTGCCGTGGCCACTGTGATGCCATTCCGCTCGTATGAGTCTACCATCCAGTCCCCGATTCCTTCTCACTGGTCGCGCCCGGATTCGGCTCGGCATTGCGGCAGTGGGCTTGCTGATCGCCACCGGCACCATTGTATTTCACATCTTGGAAGGGTGGTCTATAGTTGATAGCCTTTACCTGACCGCCCAAACCGTGACGACCGTCGGGTTTGGCGATCTCGCACCGCGCACGACACGCGGCCGGATCTTTGCCAGCGTATTCATGTTATTGAGCGTCGGCATCGTGCTTTATGCACTGACCAGCACGGTGCAATCGATTGTTCAATCGGAACTGCTTTTGAGTTTAGGCCAGCTACGCCGATCACTGAAGATGAGCAAACTGCGGGATCATTTTATCATCTGTGGCGCGGGCCGTGTTGGTTCGCACCTGATACGCGGTATGAAAGGGTCGAATGACCCTTTCATCGTGATTGAGATCGACCGCCGAAGGGTCGAAGGACTGATGGATCAGGGCATCGCGGTCCTCGTGCGCGACGCGACGCTGGAAGAGAGTTTGCGCCAGGCCGGCGTCGAGCATGCGCGCGGGCTGGCCGCCTGTCTGCCGGACGACGCTGATAACGTTTACGTCGTGCTGACTGCTCGCGACTTGAATCCGAAGCTGCACATCGTGGCGCGCGCCGCGGAAGAACAGGCGGAAAGCAAACTGATCCGCGCCGGAGCGAATCGCGTGGTGTCGCCGACGATTATCGGCGGACATCGCATGGCGATGGCGTTGACGAAGCCCGCGGTCGGCGATTTTCTCGACTCGCTTACGGCAAACGATCTGGAGCTCGGCTTCGAGCAGTTGGAAGTGGAAGCCGGATCGACGCTGGTCGGTCGCAGGCTGAGTGAAACAAACATTCGTTCGGAGTTGGATATCGTGATTGTCAGCATCCGGCGCTGCTACGGCGAGATTGTGTTTAATCCGAGTGGCGAAGCAAAGATCGAAACCGGCGACATGCTGATCGCTATCGGCCGCGGCGAAGCGTTGCAGAAACTCAACGCGCTCGCGCGTGGGCGTGCGGTTGAGAGAAGTCGGGCTGAGAATCGGGTGAAGGTTTAAGAACTGACTGATGAGAACTCTCGTTACCGGCGGCAGCGGTTATCTGGGAACCTACGTCCGCCAATTTTTCTCCGCCGATGATTTTTCGCGGCGTGCGGGTTTCGACATCCTCAACGAATTCGACGCGCAGCGGATCCAGGAATACGACACCGTAATTCATCTCGCCGGCCACTTCGACAAGAGCCCGGAAGGCGCGCAGCAGTGTTTCCAAACAAACGCCGAGGGAACACGCAATGTGCTCCAGAACATGCGGCCGGGCTCAGTCTTCATCTACGCCTCAACCAAAGACGTTTATGGCAGCAACGCGAGTGAAACCGAGGACGTGGCGGAAGACACGAGCACGGAGTATTGCGGGCAGTCGGCGTTTGAGTGGTCGAAACTGATCGGCGAGCAGTACGTGCGGTACTACGCGGCGAAGAGCGATTTTCGCGCGTGTATTTTTCGGATGTCGACCATCTTCGCGCGGCCGTCGGAAGGAAACGATCCGGGGCTCGTCACGCACTACGTGGAATCGATCAAGAACCGGCGAACGATCAGGCTTCCTGCGGGCATAGATCCGATTCGCGATATTCTGTACGTCGACGACTTCTCGCGGGCGTGCCGCGCGTTTGTTAAGTCGTCGCGGCAGTTTGGACTTTATAACCTTGGTGGCGGGCGTTTGAATGCCGTGAGCCTGCGCGGGATCATTGAGCGCGTTTCGAAAATGATCCAGATCGAAGCGGTGATTGAAGAGTTTACGCCGGCTGTGCCGGTGCCGCTGCGCTACGTCTCCGATACGACGCGCATCAATAATGAATTGGAGTGGCGTCCGCAGATCGGAATTGACACCGGGCTGTCAGTGATTTTGTAGTTTATGGCTGTGGTTTCTGCCAACGAGATAAGGCGAGTCGTCGTGCGCGGGACGAACTGGGTCGGCGACTCAGTGATGACGGTGCCCGCGCTGCGAGCGTTACGGCGCGTGTTGCCGGACGCGAAGATCACGCTCGTGGTGCGTCCGAGTGCGCAAGGGATCTTCGCGGATGTCGACTTCGTCGACGAGCTTTTGATTTATGACCGTCGCAGTGCGTTTTCAGTCATCCGGCAGGTTCGTGAATGGAAGAAGCGCGACTTTGAACTAGCGGTCTTGTTTCAAAACGCCTTTGAGGCAGCACTGATTCCCTTCCTTGTGGGCGTTCCGCTCCGACTCGGTTACGCGACCGAATCGCGTCAGGCGTTGTTGACACATCCGCTCGCGTTGCCGGACTGGCGTTCGACGCGGCATGAAGTCTTTTATTACTTGTACCTGATCACGGCGCTCGAACAACAGTTGTTTGGAACGAGCGAGATCTGTGAGCGCGAGCCGGATGCAAGTTTGCAGATTTCAGACGTGCGGAAGTCGGAAGCGGAAGATCTGTTGCGCGCCTGTGGGGTGCGCGAAGGAGAGCCGGTGGTTGCGCTTTGTCCCGGATCGATCAACAGCCGGGCGAAACGCTGGCCGGCCGAAGCCTACGCCGCACTCGGGGATAGACTCATGGATTCGAGGCGGCAGGTGCTGCTGATCGGTTCCGCCGATGAAGCGGACGTGACGCGTGAAGTGACGACGCGCATGAAACAGCAGCCGGTCGTGTTGACTGGCAAAACTTCGCTCGCCCAGATCACGGCCGTGCTTTCGCTCGTCGATCTCGTCGTCACGAACGACACCGGGCCGGCGCACATCGCGGCTGCGCTCGGCCGTCCCACACTCGTTATCTTTGGACCAACAAACCCGCTGACAACGCGCCCGTTTGCGCCCGAAGCTGAAATCCTGCGCCATCCGCCGGACTGTGCGCCATGCATGTTGCGCGACTGTCCGATTGATCATCGCTGCATGACGGCGATCACTGTCGATGAAGTGTTCGAGCATTCTAATGCGCTGCTAAAGCGCGTGAGCTTTGCGAAAACCGTGAGGAGCCTGTGCGATTCGGTCGCGTGAATGAACACATGAAACGACCCGCACTCTTCATGGACCGCGACGGAACCGTTTCCGAGGAAGTCGGCTACGTCAATCACCCTTCCCGGTTTCGCGTGTTTCCCTATTCGGCGGAAGCGATCAAGCTGCTCAACGACAACGGCTGGCTGGCGATCCTTGTGACTAACCAGGCCGGTGTGGCGCGTGGTTACTTTGCGGAAGACGTTATTGTGCAGATTCACGAGCAGCTGCGGCGCGATTTGGAAAGTGCTTCCGCAAAGCTCGACGCGATCTACTACTGCGCGCATCATCCGTCTGTCGGCGAACCGCCTTATCGATTAGACTGCGACTGCCGTAAGCCAAAGACGGGTTTGATTAAACGCGCCGCAGCGGACTTTGAAATT
>DASUOZ010000431.1:0-2228 GCA_036276375.1 Pyrinomonadaceae bacterium
CACTCGCACAGAACACGCCCGCCGTCGAACAGGTACGCAATTACTACGACGCCGCGCGCCGGTTCGAAGCGGCGGGCGACTGGCAAAAGGCCGAGCAGGCGTGGCGCAACGTTCTCAAACTAGCGAACAACGACGCGCGGGCGTGGACCAATCTCGGCGTCGCACTCAACCGGCAGGAAAAAACAAGCGAGGCCCTCGAGGCGTGGAAACAAGCCATCGCACTCGATCCAAAACTTCCCGGCCCCTACTTCAATCTCGGACTCACGCTCGTGCGAAAAGGCGACTACGCAAACGCCATCGCACCACTACGCCAGGCGCTCTCGCTGGAACCAACCAACGACGGGGCCCGGCGCGCGCTGGCCATTGCGCTCGTGGGCCAGGAAAAGTACGCGGAAGCGAGCCGTGAAATCGCGCAACTCCTCTTTCGCGCACCGGAAGACGCGGCGCTGCTCGAGCTCGCAGCCAGGAGTTTTCTGGCGCAACGCCGCTATCAGGAAGCGGCTACCGTTCTCCAACGCCGCCTTCGTTTGCCGAATCCGACCGCGTCTTTATGGAGCCAGTACGGCGACGCGCTCGACGGCGCGGGCCGCACACCTGAAGCGCTCGATGCGTATCGAAAAGCAGTAGCCCTCGATCCGGAGTCGACAATCACACGCTACGGCCTCGGATATCTGCACTGGAAGTTGTACCAGTACGACGACGCGGAGCGCGAGTTACTCGAAGTCCTGCGCCGCGCACCAAACGATCCGCGTGCGTCGTTTACACTCGGCGATCTTTACCTCACGCGCGGAGATGCGCAACGCGCGCTTCCGTTGCTGGAAACTGCTCGTGCGGCTTACGAAAACGAATTTGATACAAGGTTTGCACTCGGTCGTGCGCTCGTGTTGACGGGCCAGTTGGAACGCGGCATCGACGAGCTCAAAGCAGCCGTAACGCTCGACGGCGCCATCGCTGACGGGCACTTTCAACTGGGACGCGCGCTGATGAAGGCGGGTCGCACTGAGGAAGGCAAACAGGAGTTACAAAAAGCGCAGGAGCTCCACAATCAAAAGCGAAAAGACGAAGCTGACCGGCTCCACAAGAAACTCCCATAAAAATAAAGGCGGCCACGAGTGCCGCCCTTTTCAGTTCCCGCCTGGCTTTGCCTTAAAAGTCGGATTCATAGCCGCAAAGAGGCACAAAAGGCACAAATCTGTTAGCAAAACCCTTGTGCTTCTTGTGCCTCTTTGTGGCACATATAGTTTTAAGGCAGAGCCCTTCCGCCTAGAACATCAACTTCGCGCCGAACTGGAACTCACGCGGCAGGCGAGCGCCTGTCGGCAAGCCAAATGTCGACGGAGTGGTTAGGACCGTTCCGACGCCGGTGAACTGCGTGTGATTGAACACATTGAACGCCTCTGCGCGGAGTTGGAGTTTGTACCGGTCCTCGTTGTTGAAATAGATATTCTTCGTCAACGTCAGGTTCGTCTGGTTGCGGCCAAACAAACGTGCAAACGCACGAGGCGCGTTGCCATACGTGCCGTTCGCAGGCGCTACAAAGGCCTTCGGATCGAAGATGTACGGCAGGCCCGTGACCGGATCGATCGTTCCAGCGAGACCGCTATTCGGATCCGAAACCACGTTTGGATACTGACCGATCACCGCGGCGATCGCGCTCGCGCCCGAGGTGACTCTCGCAACCGGCTGACCGGACGCAATGTCCGTGATACCCGCAAACTGCCAACCGCCCAGGAGCCCACGCAGCCACGGGTTCGGGTTCTTGCCGAAGTACGGTATCTCGTAAACATAACTCGCGCTGAAGATGTGCGGTCGCGAAGTGCGCGCTTCCGCGTATTCGGCGCGGTAGTTTAGCGGGTCCTGCGGGAAATCGACCGCGTCGCGATCGTTGGTCGCGTCGGTCAGAGTCTTGCTCCAGGTGTAGCTCGCGGTCAGACTCACGCCGCTCGTAAAACGATAACTAAGCGACGAAAGCATTCCGTGATACCGCGACTTGGCGCTCGTCTCACGCCATTGAATACGGCGGTAGCCGAGGAATGGACGCACCGTGTTTGCGTTTGCCAGTCCGACGCTGTTCACATCCGCCGGCGACGGGTAGTTGATATCGAGCGGACGGATTAAGTGATCGCCCTTCGTACCAACGTAAGAAAGCTCGGCAACGAGGTTGCGCCTGATCTCGCGCTGAATACCCAGCGACCACTGCTGAACCATCGGCGTCTGGAAGTCAGGCG
>DASUOZ010000432.1:0-11830 GCA_036276375.1 Pyrinomonadaceae bacterium
CCACCCGCGCCACATGAGAGGTAAGAGAATCACAGCACTCGCGACCAACACTCCGATGTCAAAGAGTCGCAGTCCCTGAGTTTCAATAGGTCGGATTACGGCAGCGACGCCCAGGATGAGCAGGATGTTTAGAATGTTCGAGCCGATTGCGTTGCCGAACGCGACGTCGGGCTCACGCCTCGTAGACGCCACGACCGAAGCGGCTAGCTCAGGCAGGCTCGTGCCGATGGCGACGATCGTGAGTCCGATCACCACCTGACTAACTCCGAACTGCTCGGCTATATTCATCGCGCCGATGAGCAAAACATTAGCGCCCCCGAGTAGCAATACAAATCCTATGACGACAAACAACACATCAAGCCACGCGGCGCGGCGCGATTCCACCAGCGCTTCCTCAAACTGCTCTGCTATGACTGCGCTGCGGTCGCGACGCGCGGCGATATACGCATAAGTTGTGTAGCCAATGCTGCCGGCGACCAGCAGAAGTCCTTCGAGGCGACTGAGCATTCCGTCAAGTAGGAGCAGGCAAAGCAGCAACGTAATCGCGATCATTACGGGCACTTCGCGCTTAATCAGCTCCGACCGGACCTTCATCGGACGGGCAAGGGAAGAAAGGCCCAGGATTAAGGCGATGTTGCTGATGTTCGATCCGACAACGTTGCCTAAAGCAAGCCCGCTTTCGCCCTTGAGAGCGGCTTGAATGCTGACGAACAGTTCGGGGCTACCCGTGCCGAAAGAAACAACCGTCAGACCAACGACCAACGGCGTGACCCCGAAGCGCAGCGCCAGTGCTGTGCTACCTCGCACCAGTCCTTCTGCTCCTGTGGCCAGCAGCACCAGGCCGCCGAGCATAACAAACGCCGAAAAAAGCATGCGCTGACTATAGCATTGTCATTTGAACAGGTGTCTGGCAGCTCACCCGTGGTTACTTCCACCTGGTTAAAATCTCTTCACGCTGAAAATTCTTCAGGTTAAGCCTCAGTAGAAACAACACCAACAACAACACCACTGCGCAGGCGATAGCTACGGCGCTCATGCTTATGGTCAGTACCTTGCCGAAAACTCCGATGAGGATCATGAAAACAGGAACAATTACCAACCCAGTGAATTGATTCGCCGTTTGCGGATCACTCATCTTGGCCGAAAGCCGTATCGCGGCTAATACCGACGCCGTTCCCATTAAAGGAGCAAGCACAAACACACCAATGAACCAGAAACGCTCAGGAAGTAGAGCTGTCTCATAGCGTCCCCACGTAAGCCAATTAACTATAACGGCGGCAAGAATCGCGGCCGCCCACGTCAGAATGATGCTGGGCACCAATGAGGCGAGCAGCTTTCCGATCAGAAACTCCAGGTCTGTGATGGGTGTGGCGAGAATCGGTTCCAGCGTTCGCTGCTGTTTCTCCGCCACCACGGAGAAGGCGGCGGAGATTGAAGACAAACCTACGGGCATAATCAGATAGAACGACACCAGGCTTCGCAGGAAAAATCTTGTAATTGCTTCGTCAGTTCCCATGTGGGCGAACTCAGGTGTGTTCTTTACGATGCGAAGAATGGCCAGAATAGCGGGATCGTTTTGATCGATGGCTACGATCTGCGTTGAGAACACTGCAAAAACTACAGGCAGGATTACGGCAATCGGCGGCAGAACTAAATACACTGGCAGAACGAATTTGTTTTTCCGCAGTTCGCGTAATTCTTTCCGCAAGAAAAGCAAGCTCGCGTTCACTTGCCCGCTCCTCCCTTGTTGACACATTCAAGATAGATCGTTTCGAGATCTCTGGTCCGAGGACGAACTGCATACACCTGTGCCTCACTATCAACCAAAGCTCTCACGAGATGGGGAGTGTTGATTGCCGGATTCTCCACCTCGAATACATATTTCCCATCCTTACCAGCAATGCTTTTCACGAAAGAAAGCTTCATTGCCGTTAGCTGATCATCGAGGAGCGGTGCGCGGAGTTCTATTTCAACTGGCGTCGTAATACCTGCGCCAGAACGAAGGTTGGTAAGAGTATCGCAGACGAGTAAGCGACGGTTGATGATGCCTACGATATCAGCGAGTCGCTGCGCCTCATCGAGGTTGTGCGTGCAAACCACGATCGTGCGACCTTCGCCTTTGAGCTTGCTGATCATCTCGCGAACCATGAGCGAAGCTTCCGGATCTAAACCTGCCGTCGGCTCGTCCAGGAAGATGACCTTTGGCTCATGAAACACAGCCCGAATGATGGCGAGCTTTTGCTTCATCCCTTTCGAGAAGGTCCCGACCAGATCGTTGCGGCGCTCCCAAAGGTTCATCGCGCGAAGTTGTTCGCGGAGTCTTGGTTCGCGGATTGTTTCAGGAATTCGATAGAGCTGAGAGAAGAAGACCAGGTTCTCCCATGCCGTCATCCGGTCATAAAAACCCGGTGTCTCGGTCAGGAGCCCGCAAACACCGCGAAGACCATTGTTCGATTGGCCGAGTTGATAACCGGCAACCCTGGCCGTTCCACTGTCGGGCGCAATTAAGCCGAGTAGCAAGCGCACGGTGGTAGTTTTACCTGCGCCGTTTGGACCGAGTAGCGTAAAGAGACTGCCTTCAGGGATCTCAAAAGACAGAGCTTCGACGGCTGGGACTCCGTCGAAAGAGCGAGACAGCATTGAGGCACTAATCAAAGTTGAACTCCGAAGGAGTTCGCTAATTTCATCCCACGGTTCTACCCTGGGGAATTAACTATAAGAGTTCGCGAACTCAGGTTAACTCCGAAGGAGTTCGCTAATTTCAGCCCAGGGTTTCTACCCTGGGGAATAAACAGAGCATGAATATCAACTCTGTAAGAGTTCGCGAACTCTTGGCGATTTTAACCAAGGGTATAAACCCTGGGCGGAAATTTAGCAAACTCCTTCGGAAACCTTTTATTCAACTAGACCGACTGAAGAGTGCAACGAGCTCAGGTCGGACGGCCTGGTCCGCCAGACGGCGGCGGTTTGATACTCGTCTTTTCACTGTGTTCCTGCCCGCGCCGACTTGAATAAACAACCAGCCAGAAAATTCCGGCTACTGCCATGATGGCAACTAAGGTATAGATTACGGTAGTACTCATTGATTTTTTTCTCCTCGTTTGCCTGACGAACAGGCGTAAAAACGCTGCGCCACGGACGCACGCCGCATGATTTCATTTGCGTGGGTCCGCTGATTAACAGATGTTGTCTGCGCTTGTTTTAGACTAGACGAGGAGGCGCGCGCCCCGACGGCAGTGCGGCTAGAGCAACGGTGTAAAGAATGTACGGATCGCTGACTTCAGCAAAAACTCGCGTGCTGTCAGGAAGTACGACGTCGAGCCCGGCCGGCACAGCAACCGGTTGAGGTTGCAGTTCTCGGTCCGCTCGTTTCTGACCTTGGGCCATCGGAACGCGGAACCTGGCCAGGGTCTGGGAACGAGAGCGTGAAGCCGTCGTGCCGGTAGTTTGCTGGACGTTCTCTGCGGCGTAGTGCTCCAGCGTTGGCAGCGGCAGAAAGCGTGGCCCAACATTGCTCGAGACACACAATGAGAAAAGCGCGGCCACAACAATGGCAGCGCGCAAGATCGAATATCTCGCTGAGATCAACTGCGCCATCGGACTGACCGGAAATCTTACCAGAAACGATCCCAAAAGGCCCAAATGCGTTGACAATGGGTTGTGCCTCAGTTTGAAATACGCCGAAGGCGTTCACAAATTTCAGCCCAGGGTTCTTCAACCCTGGGTAAACGACAGGCCACGACGACGAACTCTGAAGGAGTTCGCGAGGTGTCTCGCCAACGCTTTCAGCGTTAGTTAGCTTTTTGTCTTCTAAGCCCAGGGTTGAAACAACCCTGGGCTAAAGTTAGCGAACGCCTTCGGCGTATTTCAAACTGATGCACTACCTGACAATGAGGGTCGAAGAGAAAAGGCTGTGGTCGTGTGCCGCGTAAGGCATTCTTCACTCGCAAGTGCGCCAAATGTTAGTATTCATGGGCAAAGACACAGGGAAGCCGGCAATCGATATGACAGAAGAACAGGAAGTATTTCTCAAGCACATTCAAAAGAAAGGACTGAAACGCACCTCCCAACGCGACCTCATTCTCGACGTTTTTCTGCGTACCGAAAAACATCTCTCCAACGAAGATCTGTACCAGTTAGTTAAGGAAGTAGATCCGACGGTCGGCCAAACAACCGTCTATCGCACCCTGAAGCTCCTCACCGAAGCCGGGCTTGCACGCGAAGTGCGCTTCGGCGATGGCCGCACGCATTACGAACACAACTACAAACATCAGCATCACGATCACATGATCTGTTCGGAGTGCGGCAAGATCATCGAGTTTTTCTCGGCCGAACTGGAAGCGATCCAGGATGAAATGGCGGCCAAACACGACTTCGAGATTACCCAGCATCTCCTGCGCATGATCGGCATCTGCTCCGAGTGCCGCCATGCGGAACAAAAAGAGACCCTGATCAACTCAACAGCCAGCCCCTGAAGCCTTTGAAACATCACACGAATTAAACCTGATGGAGGTTGAAATGAGTGTTTCGATTACGTTTGAACCTTCCGGAATTACCGGAGTCGTCGCTGAAGGTACCTACCTGATCGACGCTGCGCGACGTATGGGCGCGACACTCGGCGCGGGCTGCACCGCCGGAAAAGGTGAGTGTCCGTCGTGCGTCATTTCCGTGAAGACCGGCGCCGAACTATTGTCGATCCCGAGCGCGGCCGAAGAAAAACAACTGGGGCTCGACCATCTGGACCAGGCCTATCGCCTCGCCTGCCAGACAAAGATCGAAAACCACGGTGAAGTCGTCGTGATGGTCAGCACCGTTACACCACGGCGTCCCGAGAGCGTTGACGAAGAAGCAGAGTTGCGGAAGAAGTTTGGCTCGTTGCCGTTGACCAAGAAACTCGCAACACTCATGCAGCTCGAAGCGATCACGATGTCTGAAGCGTTTGACGCAGCGATCGAAAAACCGCTGGCGTTTGGCGCGAAGGCGTTCGACTCTGTCATGAACCGGGCGCGCGCAAAAAACAGTCCCGCCAAATCGAAATAGTGAGCGTATGAACCGCCGCAAGAGCACAGGTTACCGCGCGGGCCTCCTCGCCCTCGCGCTACTCAGCCCGCTGCTCCTTGCTGCTTGTCCAAAGAACGATCCACCGCCGCAACCACAGTCACGCGTTTCCAGATCGAGCCGTCCTGAGCGCCTCGCGCCGATTCCCACTTCGTTCAACGGCGAACGCGCGCTGGACCACGCGCGCAAACAGGTTGAGATTGGTCCACGACCACCGTCGAGCCCGGAAGCCGAAAAGACGCGCCAATACATCGTCAACCAACTGGAGTCGTTTGGACTGAACGTCTCGCTCGACGAGTTTCAGGTCGTAACTCCGCAGGGTGAGAAGAAGATGGCCAACATCGTCGGCGAGATTGCCGGCAAAACGAAGAACATCGTTCTGCTCACCAGCCACTACGACACGAAATACTACAAAGACATGCGGTTTGTCGGCGCAAACGACCCGGCCGCTTCGGTCGGCACGTTACTCGAAATCGGACGCGTGCTCGGCAGTATGAAAGACAAACCCAAGGTCACTTACCGGCTCGTTTTCTTCGACGGCGAAGAGGCGTTTTGCGAAGGTTGGGACGATTGCGGCACTCCCGATGAGCCGGATAACACGTACGGCAGCCGTCGCTACGTTGAGCTGTTGCGCGAAAGGAAGGAACTGCAAAACACGCGGGCGATGATCCTGCTTGACCTGATGGGTTACAAGCACCTCGAGCTTGGCCGCGACACGCTGAGCACGAAGTGGTTGCAGGATCTGATTTGGCAAACCGGCCGCGAGCTCGGTCATCAAAAAATCTTTGTCGATCGCCCCGAAGGTGTCGGCGGCGACGATCACGAACCGTTTCTACGTGCGGGAGTTGACGCGGTCGATCTGATTCAACTCTCGGGTTATCCTTACTGGCATCAAGCTGACGACACAATCGACAAGATCTCGGCGCAGAGTATGAAGATCGTGGGCGATACAGTGCTCGCGAGTTTGCCGAAGATCGCGGACCGAATAGTCAAATGAAACGAATCGCAGTAATTCCTGGTGACGGTATTGGACCCGAAGTCGTGCGCGAAGCCGTTCGCGTGCTGAAGCATCTCGGCCAGACGCGAGATCTGCAACTGAAGTTTGTCGACTTCGATTGGGGCGCGGACAAGTTTCTCAAAGAAGGCGTTACGCTGCCGGAAGGCGCGCTCGAGATGTTGTCGACTGACTTCGACGCGATTCTGGCGGGCGCGTTCGGCGACCCGCGCGTGCCTTCCAACAAACACGCCGAAGACATTCTGCTCGGCATGCGCCGCGGTTTGGATCTTTACATCAACCTGCGGCCGGTGCGTCTGCTTGACGAACGGCTAACGCCCCTTGTTAACCGTAAGCCGTCCGACATCAACTTCGTGGTGTTTCGTGAAAACACGGAAGGTGCGTACTGCGGAGCCGGCGGTTTTCTAAAACACGGTACCGCTGACGAGATCGCATTGCAGGACGAGGTCAACACGCGCCGCGGCGTGGAACGGATCATGCTCGCCGCTTTTGAATACGCCCGCGCAAAGGGACGAAAGCGGATCACGATGGCTGACAAGTCAAACGTGCAACGCTTCGGCGGCGATCTATGGCAACGCGTCTTTAAAGAAGTGGCCGCAACTTATCCCGACATCGAGGCGAATCATCAGTACGTCGACGCGATGGCGATGTTTATGGTGCTCAATCCCGCGCAGTATGAAGTGATCGTCAGTAACAACTTGTTTGGCGACATTCTGACGGATCTCGGCGCGGCGATTCAGGGCGGGCTTGGTCTCGCCGCTTCGGGCAATATTCATCCGGGGAAGGTGTCGCTGTTTGAGCCGGTGCACGGCAGCGCGCCGCCACTCGCGGGCAAGGGAGTTGCGAATCCCATTGGAGCTATTCTGACCTCCGCGATGATGTTAGAATACCTGGGCTTCCATACGTTGAGTGATGAGATTGAAGAGGCTGTGCGCGGCGCAGTCTCGGCGAAGGAGACCACCAGAGATCTCGGTGGCGAACTTTCCACGGAGCAGGCGGGTAGTGCGATTGTCGCGCGCCTGGGGAAGAAGTAAATCCACAGCTTCCAGCGATACTTTCTGTGTAATCTGTGGATGCCTTTACCAAGGAATAAACGGGAGGTGTTATGACGGGCACGGGCAAACTCACGACGAAAACGATCGCAATTATCGTAATTGTGGCGATCCTGAACGCGGTGGGACTTTCACCCGTCGTGATGGTTTTTGTTACCGGCATCGTCTTCGTTATCTGGCTCGTAACGCGACGCGCGCAGATGCGCGAGGTCGAACGGATCTTTGAGTTCTACGTCGCGGCCGACGCGATCCTCCGCGAGGAAGAACGGCGCTGGTACGGATTCGAGATCGCCGAAGTCATCGAACACGGCGAGAGTTTGCTCGAGATGATGCCCGACCCGCCGCCGCTCAACTACTTCGCGTTGGGCGCGCTGTATCAACGTCTTGGTAATCACGAAGCATCAGTGCAGTACTTGTCTCGCCTCAATGAAGACGAGCACTACGACGAAACACATCGCATCGCGCCGTCGCCGCAACTGCGCCGCTACGTCATGATGTTGCGACGGCTGGAACAGAATCCGTCAGCCGACCCGCAAACACTCGCGGCCGTTCGCAATTTGGAACGCGCGCGCCAACGCAATGCTGCGAGGCTGTTGACGGAGAGTCGCAACGTCCTCGAAACGACCGCTGCCGCGCCGAAGCAGGTTGAGACGCCCGCGCAGCAACCGAAGAAAGAAGAGACGTTTGCCGCGTCAGCGCCGTTGAGCTCGATCTCCGCGCCGCCGCCGATTACGACTGTGCTCAGAGACGTTTACCAGGAAGAGACCAACGCGAATAACTGAGTCGCGAACAGCTAACCCCCGAATCTTAATTGTTTGAGACGCTAACAGCCGAAATCATCGCCATCGGATCGGAGCTGTTGGCCCCCGACCGCACCGACACGAATAGTCTCTGGCTCACAGAACAACTCAACCGCCTCGGCATCGAAGTCAAACTCAAAACCATCGTCGGCGACGACGATGCCCGCCTCGAAGAAGCAATCAAAGACGCCGTCCGCCGCACGAAAGTGATCATCACGACCGGCGGTCTTGGTCCAACTGAAGACGACATCACCCGCAAGATCACCGCGCGTGCGCTTGGCCGGCGGCTGCTGCTCGACGAAGAAGTGCTGGCGGAGATTCGGAACCGCTTTCGATCGTTCGGCGTCGCGATGCCGGAACGCAATTCACGGCAGGCGATGGTGATCGAGGACGCGGTCGTGTTGCCGAATCCAAACGGCACGGCGCCCGGCATGTTTATCGACCACGAGGGCACGGCGATTGTGCTGTTGCCCGGTCCGCCGCGTGAGATGCGTCCGATGTTTGAGAACCACGTGGCGGAGCGACTAGCGGGACGGGCAGGAACTTTGTGCGTCATGCGACGCATGTTGCGCGTTGCCGGCTTGGGCGAGTCGGCGGTAGACGAAAAGATCGCGCCCGTGTACACGCAGTACGACAATCCGGTGACGACGATTCTTTTCAACCAGAGCGAGATCGAGATTCATTTCACTGCCCGCGGGCGCACCGAAAAGGAAGCAAATGATCTGTTGGACCGCCTGTCGTCGCAGATTGAGGAACGTCTCGGCAACGCGGTGTTCTCGTTTGCGGGCGAGACGATGGAACAGGTCGTGGGGCTGAAGCTCTCGGTGGGTGGTTACACGTTGTCGGTTGCGGAGAGTTGTACGGGCGGACTGCTTGCGCAACGCATCACTGACGTTCCCGGTTCGTCGAAGTACTTTATCGAAGGCGTCGTGACTTACGCGAACGAAGCAAAGACACGAACGCTCGGGGTCGAACCGATGTTGTTACTCGAGCACGGCGCGGTGAGCGCACCCGTTGCGGAAGCAATGGCCGAAGGAATTCGCCGGCGCGCGGGCACGGATTTCGGTTTATCGATCACCGGAATCGCCGGTCCTGACGGAGGCACGGAAGAAAAACCTGTCGGCACTGTCTTCATCGCCCTTGCGGACGACGTCCAAACCCAACACCGCAAACTCCACCTTCCCGGCGATCGCAAATTGATCCGCTGGCGCGCCTCCCAGGCCGCGCTCGACCTCTTGCGCCGGCGACTAATCTAGAATGCTTTCACTGCTTGCGCTCCCAATCGCGTATCTGATCGGCTCGATTCCGTTTGGCTACCTGATTGTGAAGCTGACGAGTGGCGGTGATATTCGTCAAACGGGCTCCGGTGGCACGGGCGCGACTAACGTTTCACGCCGCGCAGGCAAGCTCGCCGGAATCGCCACACTTATCCTCGACGCGCTAAAAGGCGCGGTTGCTGTTTTCGTCGCTGCAAAGTGGTGCGAGCAGTTTCAACCAAACTGGTTCATTGCTGACTGGATACTCTCAGGCTCAGCGGTCGCCGTGATCGTCGGTCACATCTTTCCGGTGTGGCTCAGGTTTCGCGGCGGCAAAGGTGTTGCCACAGGCGCAGGGGTTTTCTTTATGCTGCACCCGCCGGCGGTGCTGTTCGCAGGCGTTGTGTTCGTTATCATAGTTCTGTTTACGCGTTATGTATCGCTCGGCTCTATCGTTGGCGCCCTCGTGATACCGTTGTCGGTCTGGCTGATGCACGTTTTTGTTCAGCGCGATCTGAGTCTTATGCCGGTGTTGACGGCGGCGATAGTCGGGGCGTTGTTAATTGTGTTCGCGCACCGCGCAAACATAGCGAGACTGATGAACGGAACTGAGCCGAAGTTCTCATGAAGCGGATAGCCATCATCGGCGCGGGGAGTTGGGGAACGGCGCTGGCGATCATGGCCGCACGCGCCGGGCACCTGGTCCAACTCTGGTCGCGCAACCCGCAAAAGTCCGTTGAAATCCCTTCCTCTGTAACGCTCACAAGCGAACTCAACGCGGCAATAGACGAGGCCGATCTGGTTCTCTTCGCCGCGCCGTCCCACACGGCCCGCGAACTGTTCACCGCGCTGACGCCATATCTCGAGGAAGGCGCCATCATCGTCAGCGCCGCTAAAGGTATCGAGGTCGAAACCGGCAAACGCATTTCCGAGATCGTAAAAGAGATCGCCGGCGCAACGTATCCGTTCGTCTGTCTTTCTGGTCCCTCATTCGCGAAGGAAGTCGTCGCCGGTCATCCGACGGCGATCGTCGCCGCCAGCAAAGACGCAGCCGCGGCGCGCGTCGTGCAGCACGAGCTCAGTTTCGACAACCTGCGCATCTATACGAACGCCGACGTGATTGGCACGGAAATCGGCGGTTCCGTAAAAAACGTGATGGCGATTGCCGCGGGAATGGCTGCCGGACTCGGCTTCGGCTCAAACAGTGTCGCCGCTCTGATCACGCGCGGTCTGGCGGAGATCACGCGTCTCGCACGTCGCGAGGGCGCGCACATGGAAACCCTGATGGGACTGGCCGGCCTCGGCGATCTCGTGTTGACCTGCACCGGTGCGCTTTCGCGCAATCGCTTCGTCGGCGAAGAGCTCGGCAAGGGAAGAAGTCTGGAAGAGATCGTGGCGGAGATGAATGAAGTCGCGGAAGGCATCAACACGGCGCGCGCGGTGAAGAAACTCGCGGACCGCGCCAATCTCGAGATGCCGATCGTGAACGAAGTGAACGCAGTGCTCTACGAAAATAAATCCGCACGCGATGCTGTTTCAGAGTTGATGAGCCGCCCATTGCGCGAAGAGGTATCTTGATTTTTTATCGGGCTTTTATCCCAACTCCACAAGATCGCCGACCTTAACCCCTCCCGACTTGGTCACGCTTGCGTAGATTCCAAGGTTCTGATCAGCATCACGCACGATCGTACGCAGTATGCTCGGATCCTTCGCCAGTCCCGCTTGCGCCTGAATCGTCATCCCACACCGCACGGTCGGAATCTGACACTTCAACTCAACACTGCCAACGCGAATTCTTCTTTCAATCCACTCAGCCTCCACCAACCCCTTCATGTGTGGCTCAGTTTCGATCAGGAAGTTGGGACGGAACCGGCGCATGTCCCACGTCGCAGCCGGATTCAACCGCTTCATCATCTCAAGCGAAGCCGTAGTCAGCAGATGAATCGGAAACGCGTCGAAGTAAGTGCCGCGCGGTGAAGTGAACTCGAGAACCTCCGCCGGCACCGTCGAGAGATCCGGAAGCGGTTCGCCCGGCTCGCGACTAAACGCTTCACGCAACTCTTCATGAGCCGGACCAAAGCTCGTCAAAACCGGCAACGCGGAGCGAAACGCCCGAAAGCGTGCGAGACGTCCAAACACGCGCGCAGTTTTGGATTTGCGCCGGTAGTGCTCGACGTCCTCCGCTGGACGCAGCGGCCACAGCGAAACAGGCTTACCCAGTAGTTCGGTCAAGCGCGCGTTGACGTCACTTGCGTCGCTACCGACCGTAGCGCCATCAGGAAACGTGATGTCCACGTGCGGAATGAAACCCGGAGCCGGCGCTTCGCGATAACGCGCGGCGCACTGCATCAGCACGGGAAAATGTTTGCCGTTGGTGATCTCGCCGGCGGTGTCGTCGCGAATCGCCCAACCGCGATCGCCGGGAATACCGAGCGTTCCCACGGTGCAATCGTCGAGCTTCTCACCCGCCATCGACTTCACCGGGTAACGGCAAATCTCTTTCACTATTCCGATTCGCATGTTTTGAGTTCAGCGTTTAGGCTGCTGCTTCGTCGGACAAGCGAAAGCTTGAACTCCAAACGGGAACTGCTATTATTCGAAACCGCAAGCCATCATTTTTTTCAAGTGAC
The DNA here is from genome assembly GCA_036276375.1 of Pyrinomonadaceae bacterium. Taxonomy (GTDB): domain Bacteria; phylum Acidobacteriota; class Blastocatellia; order Pyrinomonadales; family Pyrinomonadaceae; genus PSRF01. Next base: position 11,812 of record DASUOZ010000432.1, read on the forward strand.
AAAGTAAAGGAGCCCATCC
>DASUOZ010000433.1:0-2317 GCA_036276375.1 Pyrinomonadaceae bacterium
TCGTCAGTCAACAATGCAGTTTCGATGATCACTTTGCAGATCGCGTCGTACTCATGGGCGACTTCCGCCACCGAGCGGATGTCGTGTTCGACGAGACAATCATCGCCGCTCTTCAACGCGCCGATGTTGATTACCATGTCGAGCTCACGGGCGCCGTCGAGCAGCGCGCGGCGTGCTTCGTAGGCTTTGACGTCCGGGAGTGTGGCGCCGAGTGGGAAGCCGATCACGGTACAAACCGGCACGCCGCTGCCAAGCAGATTGCACGCCGCAACGCGCACCCACGTCGGGTTGACGCACACGGACGCAAAGCGGTAGCTCGCGGCTTCCTGACAGAGTTTTTTTATATCTTCATCCGTCGCCTCAGGCTTCAACAACGTATGATCTATCAGACTGGCCCATTCTCTCGCCGTCGCCGTCTCACCAAGCACGAGCCCGATGCGCGCGGCGCCCGCGTCGACGATGCGGTGCATGCGCTCGGGACAGCGATGAAAACACTCGGACGTGCAACCACACATCGCCGCCTGCTCGATGCCGTCGCCATTCAACCGCGCCACAATCGCGTCGGTGATCTGTTCGATTAGTCGCTCGTAATCGCCGTTATTGGAGTAGGCCATCTGGTAGGTCGAATCCTCGCCGGCAATTATGATCTTTACCCAGTGGAATGGCAACGGCACATTACCGTGGGCTGGCGGGTTTACGTCCGGCGAGGTCTGTTCTGTTTACTCTGAAAGAAAACCTTGAGACCCTCGGCGCATAATTCATTATTTCTTTCAACAGCGGGTTGTCTGCGGGGCCAAAGTCATGTGTTTGGAAAAACTTTATCAGGCGCTCCGAGTCCGGCTGCTGTAGCAGTTCAGCATTTGCTTCAAGCGCATCAGCCAAAGGCTGCGTGAATTCGTTAGAGCCGCGCCGGGCCATCAATTCCTCTATCACGTAGGACGAAACGGTCGGCGTGCCGGTGATCACTCCGAGCAGGATCATCGCAGCCTTATAACCGTGGCTCTCGCCATTGTCGCCGACGAAGCTTCCGAACTCCGCTGGAGTTAGTCCGACCTTGATCAGGCGGTAACAGTTCAAAAACCTCTTTACCGCGCGGGGAGATCGACCGATCAAAGGCACGAGCTTTTTCATGTACTCGATCTCTTTTTCGCTGAAGGTGAGGCCGAGGGGTGTCACGTCAATTTCTTCCTTGTCGCCGCCGTTCGTGTGATCGTTTTCCCCAGCGGCACGTTCGATTGGGACCACCGTGGGAGGGGGTTCCACCCTAATGTTTACGTCTACGCTTCGTCTCGCCGGGACAGAATGAACCAGGTCTGGAACGGGTGTACTCTGTACGTCCGGGTTCGGCCGTCGCATAGCTGTGGGTGTCTGTTGTATGTCGCTCCCGCTGCCGTTCGTCTTTTTCGTTCCTTGTGCACCAACAGCATCCTTCGTCAGTCCATCGAGAAACGCAACGCACGCATCATCATTCATCGACCTCAACCAAAACGGGATTTGAAAGATCTTTTCGAGGTAGTCGTGCGGAGTTGCTCCTGTCCTGGGGCTACGGTCCTCTCGTTCCTCCGCTCCGTTTTTCCTTTCACCGTTTGTCTCTTCATCCACTTGCCGCAGCCATTCATAACTTTGTTCCAACGAACGTGTGATCCAGCGCGAGTCGACACCGACCACGACTACAAACAACGGGAACGCCAGCAACAAGTGAATGGCTTGCAGCACCTGAACGACGCGATCGGGCGGACAGCGATCGAGATCGTCGATGTAGAGTACGATGCGATCGATCTTCTTCTCGTCAGTCTCGGCTTTTCCCTCGATCGCTTCGTTGCGCTGCTGTTCGAACAGATCGCGTAACTTCTCAAAGTCGCGCCGTATCAACGCCAGCAATCCCAGGTGCCGGCGGTAGTCCGTAGCGGCGGCACGATCTTCGATAAACTCAGCGAGCAGCCGGGTGCTGGTGGTGCTCGAGATATCGGCTTTCAGTTTTTCGACTTCTTTCCCGATTGTCTCGCCTTCCAGTTTTGCATCGACGATCTCCTTCGTCAGGGCAGAAATCTCACTGGACAACTGAGTGATGCGTTGTTTGCGTTGGCGTTCAACCTCTTCGTCGTGTTTCTCGAGGGCTTGCAGACTTTTTCTGAATTGATCCCAGGCCGGTTTAGCGGCGACGTAGGCGGTGGCAACAAATCCCAGCACTGTGGCCGCCGTGGTGGGCAAACCGGGAAGGCCCTTGAACTTCACCAACAAAGCTCCAGCGATCGGAATCGCGGCCAGTAACGCGCTCAGAACGTAACGGCGGGTTGTTTTAGGATCCGTGCGAAAT
>DASUOZ010000434.1:0-2129 GCA_036276375.1 Pyrinomonadaceae bacterium
CGATCTACACGGCGCGTTGGGTGCTGCCGATGGCTGCGGCGCCGTCGATTGAGCATGGCGCGGTTGCGGTGGATGGAAGTTTGGTGGTTGGCGTAGGTGCAGCGGCGGATGTTGTTGCTCAGTTTCCGGACGCGCACATCGAAGATTTTGGGCAGTCACTAATCCTTCCTGGTCTAATCAACACGCACACACACCTCGAGCTCACGGCGTTGCGTGGTTATCTCGAAAACGAGGAGAGCGATTTCTTTGCGTGGCTGCGGAAGCTGACGCTTGCGCGGTTGGAGCGCATGACTCCGGATGACATTCGTGTGTCGGCGACGTGGGGCGCGTGTGAAGCGGTGCGGGCGGGTATTACGTGTGTGGGCGACGCCAGCGATTCGGCGATGATGAGTATGCAGGCGTTGCGCGATGTTGGATTGCGTGGAGTGGTGTTTCAGGAGTCTTTTGGACCTGATCCGCGGTTGGTTGAAGAGAATTTTGGGAAGTTAAAAGCGAAAGTTCAGGAACTCCGCACTAGCGAAACTGATCTTGTGAGAACAGGAGTCTCGCCGCACGCGCCATATACAGTCTGCCGGCCGCAACTGGAGTTGATCGCAGACTTTGCTGTCTCCGAACGGTTGCCGTTGATGATGCACGCGGCGGAATCGGAGGCGGAAGAGTTGTTCCTGCGCGAGGGAACGGGGCTGTTTGCTGAAGGGCTTGCGAAGCGTGGAATTGAGTGGACGCCACCGCGAAGTTCGACTGTTCAGTATTTGCGCAGTGTGGGAATTCTGGATTGTCAACCGTTGCTGGCGCACTGTATTCGAGTTGACGACGAAGATATTGAGACGTTGAAGCAAACCGGAAGCCGAGTAGCGCACTGTCCGAAGTCGAACGCGAAGCTGGGCCACGGGCGGGCGCCGGTCGCGAAGTTTATCGAGGCGGGAGTTGTAGTTGGACTCGGTAGTGACTCCGTTGCGAGCAACAACACGTGCGACATCATCGAGGAATCCCGATTTGCTTTTTTAACGGCTCGAAATCCGTCCCTCAAGGCCTCACATATGGTCGCGGCCGCAACAACGGGAGGCGCTCGTTGCCTCGGCTTTGAGGGTGAGGGGATTGGTGTCCTTCGCGAAGGCGGCCAGGCCGATCTGGTCGTGGTGGGACTGGATGGCGCGCATCAGTTACCCGTTTACGATCCCATAACGACGCTCGTCTTTTCCTCTTCGGGTCGCGACGTTCTCCTGACAGTGATCGCCGGCCGCGAAGTCTATCGCGACCGGCGCATCATCGGCATCGACGAAGAGCGCCTCCGCGCCCGAATTAAAGAGATCGCTCACAAACTGTAATTGCGTGTCCTGAACAAAATCGTTGACACGAGTTTGCGGTAGAGTAGATTGCGCTGGTCCAAAGTTAGTGCGGCGCGTGTAACCCCCGAAGCACGTATTACCAATTTCACCTTGGTTCTGGTTTGAACTGGAGTTTTCTATGCCTCACGTTTCTTACTGGTCCACCTTAAGGACGGCACTCGTTTTCACAATCGCAGGTTCGCTGAGAGGACACTCGTGTGAGCTTTTTGAAGCGGCTGAGCTATTCCCTTAGTGGCAATCATTATTTCGGCAGTCTCGCTGTTCTTTTACGCAAACGGTGGCGAACTCGCCGCGGTTCCGGGCATCATTCTGGAGGGCCTTGTTAATGTGGTAATTGTGGAAATCACAAGCGGGCCGAAGACAAGGCTGGGCTTCCATCAGCCAGATCAACATCCACCGAGGGCCGTTAGATTTTGTTGGTAGAACGAATCCATTAGTTCCGTAAATCCCGGGCAAGGCGCCTCAATTAAACGGGCAGACTCCGAGGATCTTATTTTATGCGTGCCTTCTTGCTCTTACTCACGACGCTCTCCACAACTTTTTACTACTCGAGCATCGCGGGACAGCAAAAGAGATCACCACTTAGGGAAACGGTAGGACAGGTCGTATCAGTGGACTCACGGCCGACGCGAGCAACCGATTGGCAAGAGGTTGCTGAATTGAAACTTGTGGCACGTAAAAACACTTTCCATGTCGGGGAGATGATTAACGTTGACATAGCGATGATGAATCAATCCTCAGAGGAAATTTTCTTTCGCTCTATCAACTCTCCATCGTTTG
>DASUOZ010000435.1:0-2453 GCA_036276375.1 Pyrinomonadaceae bacterium
CGATCCGTTTAACCGTCCGATGATGCCCGGCTTCAGCACGAGCACGACCGCCTATCAACTCATCAACAAACTCTCGACGCTGCGGCGCAACAACACGGCGATTCCGTACGGCTCGATGGGCCAGCGTTGGATCAACAACGACGTCTATATTTACGAACGGAAGTTCTTCGGCAACGTCGTGCTCGTAGCCATCAACAAGAATGAAACCAGCAGCTACAACATCAGCGGGTTGAATACGTCGCTGCCGGCGGGAAACTACTCAGACTATCTCACCGGCCAGTTAGGCGGCTTTGCCATCACCGTCAACTCGGGATCCGGCGGTAACAATCCCGTTACCAATTTCACGCTGCCGGCGCACACCGTTGCCGTCTGGCAGTTCACCGAAAGCGGCGGCACGCCGCAAATCGGCTCGATTGGGCCAACCGGCGGTCAATCCGGCGTGAAAGTTACGATTGCGGGTAAGAACTTCGGCAGCACCACAGGCACGGTGAAGTTCGGCACGACTACGGCCACCGTGAATTCGTGGACGTCGACAAAGATCGTCGCGACCACGCCCTCGGTTACAAACGGCAACCACAACGTCACCGTCACGAATGCGAGCAGCCAGTCGTCCAACGGCATTCAGTACACGGTGCTCACGGCGAAGCTCATTCCGATCACCTTCACCGTCAACAACGCCACACCGACACAAGTGGGCGACTACATCTTTCTCACCGGCAACACGGTCGAACTCGGCAACTGGTCCACGACCTGGGACGGCGCTGTCGGTCCTCTGCTGACGCCGAACTATCCGAACTGGTTCAACGTCGTGAGCGTTCCGGCGGGTCAGACGATCCAATTCAAGTTCATCAAGATCGCCGCGAACGGCGCGGTCACGTGGGAAGCCGGAGCAAACCACCAGTACACCGTGCCGGCCAGCGGCACTGGCTTCGTAAATGTGAACTGGCAGTATTAAAGGGATTCGTCCACGCCAACGAGAGCATCATCATCGAAACCCTCGAAAGCGACCGCCTCACCACCTTCGACGATGAAGTTGAGGTCGCCACCCCTAAAATTCCTCTTGACACAGCATTCTCAATAAATTAAATACTGTTTATCTCTGTTAATTTACTAACAGAGGCGCTTTCCTTCCTGATCTTCTGCAACGACAGAAGCATCGAGCCCGACGACAACTCTATAGACGTGAGGTGTACTGATGTCTTTCCCTCTGCTTTCCGGTCTGCGCTCCAACGACCTGGCAATCGATCTCGGCACGGCAAACACGCTTGTTTATGCGAAAGGACGTGGCGTTGTGTTGAGTGAGCCCTCCATCGTGGCTATTAATAAGGTCACCAACAACGTGGAGGCGGTCGGCAAGGAAGCCAAGGAGATGCTTGGCCGCACGCCGGGAAACATTGTGGCGATTCGCCCGATGCGGGACGGCGTCATCGCCAACTTCGAAGTGACCGAGAAGATGCTTCAGCACTTCATACGCAAGGCGCACAACGGCCGCACGTGGGTCAGCCCGCGAGTCGTTATCGGCATTCCTTCCGAGATCACGCAGGTAGAGCGTCGCGCCGTTGAAGACTCGGCGTATCGGGCCAAGGCGTCGGAAGTTTATCTGGTTGAGGAAGCCGTGGCGGCAGCGATCGGCGCCGGGCTGCCGATAACCGAACCGCAGGGGAACATCGTCGTCGATATCGGCGGCGGCACTACCGACATCGCCGTCATTAGTTTGGGCGGAATCGTTTACGCTCGCGCGGTGCGCACGGCCGGCGACGCGATGGACAACGCGGTCGCCGAATGGGTGAAGCGCAAATACAATTTGTTGATTGGCGAACGGACGGCGGAAGAGATCAAGATTCAACTCGGCAGTGCGTTTCCGCTCGACGAGCCGTTGAGCATGGATGTTCGCGGTCGCAACCTCGTCGAAGGCATTCCGCAAACGATTACGGTAACGGACGACGAAATTCGTCAGGCGCTGGATCCGGCGGTGACTTCGATTGTCGATGCAGTGCGCGTTGCGCTCGAGCGCACGCCGCCTGAGCTCTCGGCGGACATCATTGATCGTGGCGTAGTGCTGACGGGCGGTGGCGCGTTGTTGGCGAACCTCGACAAGCGTTTGAGAACTGAAACCGGACTGCCTGTGTTCGTCGCGGATGATCCGTTGACGTCGGTAGTGCTCGGCGCGGGTAAAATGCTTTCAGACTTTGCCTTGCTGAAGCGCGTGAAGTGGGAAAACACGCTGCAATACTAAGCACTCAGATCCTGGTGAGTCCGTGTCCTCCGTGCATTCCGTGGCCATGTTCGAGTCGGAGCAGGAAAAACAGCGCGCTGAGCAGATCATCATGCTGCTGGCGAAGCTCTACGTCTTACTGGAGCTCTCGCTTGATACGTGTGCGGTCTGCCACAAGGCGTTGACGCACGACGCCGAATGTCCCATCTCTCTCGCCTGGACCTTGTTGACTCCCGAG
>DASUOZ010000436.1:0-7196 GCA_036276375.1 Pyrinomonadaceae bacterium
ACCATTCCGACAGCCGATCGCACCGCGTGGCTGAGCCAGTGGCACACCGATCAGGAATGGCTGGAAGCGCTTCATCGCACGCATTATTCAAACGGACTGATCGGACTCCACGAACAGATCGCGCGGCACCCGTACGAAAAGCTCTCGTCAACTGATCCGAACCTCAGCGAGCAGGAACGCGTGATGAGAGACTACGACCGGCACAAACGCGAACTCGTCGAAGCCGATATGCTGATCGTGGCGCAGGACCACTGGAACTTCGATGTCCGCGGTTTCAATCCGGGCGGCAATCACGGATCGTTCTTTCGCATCTCGACGCATTCCGTGTTCATGGTTGCGGGCGGTCAAAATACAAACATTCCGCGCGCGCTCGATATCAGTCAACCGTATGACAGTCTGAGTTTCGTGCCGACGCTGTTGGCATTAACGGACGATTTACGCGATGATAACGAACCGGTTCCAACACTGCGTGAAAGAGGCTTCAGCCGTTTCCCCGGTCGTGTAGTCCGAGAGCTAATGCCGCAGCAGCAGCCGAACCGAAGTCAATGAAATTCGAAATGGTCCGGCTACGCCGCCGGATGTTAGGCATGGCTTGGCCTTGCCGGTAGCCTATGGAGAGAGAAGAGTTCGCAGAAAACTGGCCGGCCACCGACGATACAGAAGAGCTTTCGGAAGAACCTGAATCTTCTGCTGCGAACACGTCCCGCCGCTCGTTCCTCTGGCTGCAAACGCTTGCTTTCCTGCTCGGTCTCGGCCTCCTGATATTCGTCATTAATCGCGTCGGTGTGCAGCCTCTGTTCGACGCGCTGCTGCGCATCGGCTTCGGCTTCTTCATCATTCTCGGTCTTAGTGGACTGCGTCATTTCCTGCGCACGATAGCCATGCGTGCGGCAGTACCGGCCGAACACCGTCGCATCTCGTTTCGCCATGCGTTCGCCGCGCGACTCGGCGGCGAAGCGATCAGTTTCCTGACGTTCACGGGTCCATTGCTCGGCGAAGCCACGAAGGTGGCGCTGCTGCGCAAACGCGTGCCGCTCACGTACGGCGTTCCGGCGCTCGTCGTCGACAACCTGCTCTACAACCTGTCAGTCGTGTTCTTCGTACTGAGCGGCGCGGTCGTGATGCTCTGGTGGTATCCGCTGCCGGACGAAGTAAACATCGTGCTGGTCGGCATCGCGGTGATCGCCGCGCTCGGCATCGCGGTTGTAGTGATCGCCGCCAAGCGTCGCGTGATGCTCCTGACGTGGATCATCGACCGGCTCGCGCAGTTGCGACTCAGCCCGAAGGTCATCCTCAAACGCCGCGATCACATCTATCACATCGAAGCGAAAGTTTACGACTTCTACAAACATCATCCGGGCGCTTTCTTCGCGATGATTGTTTGCAACCTGGCGGCGCACGCGACGAGCGTGATCGAAGTTTATCTCGCGCTGCGCATGCTGGGATTTCAACCGCAGTGGGCGCAGGCCTATATCATCGAGTCGCTCACCAAAGTAATCAATTTTGTGTTTTCATTCGTGCCGGGAACGATCGGCGTCTACGAAGGCGGCACTGAAGTGATCCTGCAAAAGGGTCTCGGTTTCACGCCCGCTGCCGGTCTGGCACTCGCGCTGGTGCGCAAAGCCGCCATCGTCGCGTGGACGTCCGCCGGACTGCTCGTACTTACCTGGCGCACTCTGCCCAACGCCTGGCAACGAATTCTGGATCGCAGCCCACGCTTACAACGTCTTATGGATAGCCTCGTCTTCTCAAACATCGCTCATCGACCGGCGCGCACCGCAGTCAGTGTTTTCGGCACTGCGGTTGGCGTGCTGCTGATCGTTTTCACTGTCGGTTTGGCGCACGGCGTCCTGCACGAACGCGGCCGGCGCGAGTCGAACATCGGCGCCGAGATCATGATTCGCGCATCGGGGTCCATGGGTTTCGGCGGCGGATCTCAGTTTCGTCTGCCGGTCGGTCACGCTGCCGAGCTCGCGCAGATTCCCGGCGTGCGCGCCGCCACACCCGTTGGACAAACGCTCGATAAGAGCGACTCCGGTTTCGGCCAACGTCTGATCGACGGCATCAACTACGACGAGTACGCGACGATTGCGCGCATCACGATGCGCGAAGGTCGCAAACTCGAGTCGGGCGACGAAGCCATCATCGATCCGGAGTGGCAAAGAAGCCGGAACGCGAAGGTTGGCGACACGGTGAAGTTGTTTGAGCGGCCGTTCACGATCGTGGGTGTTTACGAGCCGCCCGGTGGCGGACGCATCAAGATTCCGTTGAGCACTATGCAGGAACAGGAAGGCGCGGACAATCGTGCCTCCGCGATTCTCGTCGCGTGCACTGACCCCGCAAAACAGGAGGAAGTCGCCGCGCGCATTCTCGAGCGCTTTCCCGATGATCAACTCATCTTCACACGCGACCTGCCCGAGATTTACGCAACCGGAGTTCCGGCGTTGAATGTGTTCATCAAGGTCGTGGTTGGTGTGGCGGCGGCGATCAGTATGCTGGTGATTTTGTTGGCGATGTACACGACCGTCACCGAGCGCACGCGACAGATCGGAATTCTGAAATCGCTCGGCATGTCGAAGACGGCGATCGCGTGGGTAATCGAGCAGGAAGCCATCATCGTCAGCGTGCTTGGTGTCGCGGTGGGTGTGTTGCTGACGTTGCTGGCGCGTGCGGCGGTGATGCGCACCACCAGTTTGACGATCGAGATCGAGCCGCGCTGGGTCTTGATCGCGCTCGGCGTGGGCCTCCTGGGCGGGAGCATCGGCGCCTTGTATCCGGCACTCCGAGCTGCCCGCCAGGATGCTGTTGAAGCGCTGAGTTACGAGTAAGAGAGCCATCCGCAGATTACGTAGAGTCTGTGTAATCTGCGGATGGCTGTGTTGTGTTACCAGTCGTTACGCGGTTCGAGGCGAATCGCGTAGTCAGGCCAGCAGTTGAAACTAAACGGATCCTCACTGTCTTCGATTCCGCCGAACGGGAACCCCGGTGTGGCTGGTGCAGCCGGCGGCGCAAACTTCGGATCCAACGCCTTCGCAATCTGATCACGTGCATCCGCGAGGTGAGCCCGCGTCGCGCGATCGGTGGTCCGCTGGATCGCGGTTCCAATCGCCGTATTCAGGTCGCGCAGTTCCTGCTTGATCAATGCGCGATAGTCGTCTGTCACCGACGGTCGCACGTTCAACTTGTTCGACAGCAGGTCGATGTACGAGTTCTGCAAGTTGCGACGATAAACGTCGATGCGCACCACTCCCGCGCCCGACTCGATTTCGCTCCAAATACCGCGACGCACGTCGGCCATGAAATCCGCCGGACGATAAGCCGCCGCGCCGTCGATCGCTTCCTGTTCGACGAGGCGATCGAAACGCGGGTTGCTGAAGAGTGAGTTGAGCACTCGCTCCTGCGCTGCGTTTACGCGAGCCATCGCGCCGAGGGGTTCCATGCGGCGCAATACCTCGGGCTTCAGCGCCCAGGTCGGGGTGGCAAACGCATTGTCATTCAGAAAGCGCACTGCGGCGACCTGCTTCTCTTTCGGAACGATCACGAAACGCACGCCATCCTGACCCGCGTGCTTCTGCTGCGAGTTAAAACCGCCGACGAGGCCCGTCACGTGATTCAATTCGGTGGCCCACTGTCCCAGCATGCGGGCGTAGAGCTCCGAAAGATCGTCGTAAGGTTCGCCTGGTTGTGTGGTCGCCGGCAAGAGCATGTCGGCCACGCGCTTCAGGTTTTTGATTCCGAGTGTGGTAGACGAGATCGCGTCGGCGTCGCCGACCGCTTCCGTATTCTCACCCGGGTCGGAACCGCGCGCGTTTGCGGTCGAGAAGCGCAGATACGGCTTCGCATCCTGCTCGCGGGCCCACTCGTCCAGCGTCTTCTTTTCGTCTGCCGCGGTCTTCGCGCCCGGAATCGGTTTGTAGCCCCACATCGTCGCCCACTTGTCGTATGGTCCAATCTTCGGAATCAGATCGGCGGCCGGAACATTGTCTTCCGGTTGGACCACATAGTTGAAACGCGAGTAGTCCATCAAAGTCGGCGTATGGCTCATCGTTTTGAGCCACTGCGGATCGCGAATCTTGTCGACGGGATAGGTCGCGCTGGCCTTCATGTTGTGCTGAAAACCGAGCGTGTGTCCGACTTCGTGTGCGATCACGTAGCGAACGAGCTCACCCATGAGATCGTCGGGCAGCGGAAGTTTTTTAGCGCGCGGATCGAGCGCTCCGACCTGAACGAAATACCAGTTGCGCGCGAGGTTCATCACGTTGTGGTAGTACTGAATGTCCGACTCCAGAATCTCGCCGGTCCGCGGATCGTGAACGTGCGGGCCGGAAGCGTTTTCGATCGTGGAGGGCAGATAGCGAATGACTGAATAGCGCGCGTCTTCCGGATCCCAGTAAGGATCTTCCGATTTGGACGGAGCTTCTTTGGCGATGATCGCGTTTTTGAAACCAGCCGCTTCAAACGCGGGCTGCCAGTCTTCAATTCCCTTCTTGATGTAAGGAATCCACTTCGTCGGCGTCGCCGGGTCAACGTAATAAACGATCGGCTTCACAGGTTCGGAAAGTTCCGCGTTCGGATCTTTCTTTTCGAGGCGCCAGCGCGTGATGTAAGTGCGTTGCGGCGCGCGGTGCTCGTCGATGCCGTAGTCGTACTTTCGAATCGAGAAGTAGCCGACGCGCTGGTCAAACAGGCGCGGCATCATCGGGTTTTCGGGAAGCTTGACCATGCTGTAGTGCATGACCACAGTGGCGTTCGTGCCGGGGCGCATGCCCGCGGCGAACGGGTTTGGCGCAGGTTGCGGTCCACCACCGCCGCCCCCCGGATTCGGGTCCGGAGGCGAAGTGTAGGTTTGCGAAACTTCGACCTCGATGTTCGTCGGAAACGATTTTGTTCTCTCGACAAAGGAGCGTGACGCGTCGAAGGCGCGCGCACGCAGACGCGTGCGGGCGCTGAACTCGGTTACTTCAGTGGTGAACAAGCGCGTCACGTCGATCACCGGCGCGTCGTCCTTGCCGATCGCTTCGACGTTGAACGACATGATGATCGTGTCGTTGTTCGCAGACTGAACCGCGCGCGCGATGGGCAGCTTCGGATCCGCGATGACGTCGAAGGCGACGTTGCGCAGCAGCACGCGATTGCCTCTACGTTCCCACTTGACCACGCGATTGCCGGCTGCTTGTCCGCCGTAGCCGACGCCGAGCGTGGTTCTCGCGATCTGGCTCACCCAAAGGAACTCTTTGTTGAGCTCGTTTTTGGGGATCTCGTAGTAGACCTTTTCCTTGATCGTGTGGACAGTGAAGATGCCTTCGTCAGACTTTGCCTCTTTGGTGATGACTCGGTCGTAGGGGCGTGGTTCAGTTGATTGTTCCTGACGGCCCGGGCGTTCCTGGCCGGGAGCGCCTGCGGGTGGCGCTGGTGGATCCTGAGTTTCACTGGTCGCCCCGGAACGTGGCGCGAGCACAAACACAGAAATAACTAACGAGAGAACAAAGATCGAGAAAGCGAGTGACCGGGATCGCGATCGCATGCGTAAGCTCCTTCCGCTTGAGGGGTATTAAATTTGGCGAGCGAACCATATCACGAAAAAGCGAGTGGTTCTAAAAAAGAACTGTAAAGAAGTGTAAAGTCAGATACGCAGGCGATTGGGGGTCCTACGTGGGGTGGAGTTGGCAGGCCGAGGGGTGGAGTTGGTCAGGCGGGGCGTAGTGCGATCGCTAAGCAGCGGCAAAGGATTGATTGCGCCCGTCGTCGTGTAGATACCGAAGTGCAGGTGTGGCGGCGTGCCGACGGCATTTCCGGTTGTGCCGACGTAGCCGAGCACCGTGCGCGTTGTCACCGGATCGCCGACTTCAAGACCGCGTGCATACTGATCGAGGTGCGCGTAGTAATAAACTCGACCGCCGGCGCTGATGACTGAAACTGTCTGGCCTCCCAGATTGTTTTCGCCGATCCTGTAAACGTAACCCTTAGTCGCTGAGAGTATCGGCGTCCCCTTCGGCGCGAAAATATCCTGTCCTTCATGCGTTCGGCCGGTGCCGCGCGGCGCGCCCCAGGTGTCGGCGATCTGTCGCTTTGAGACGTCTTCTAAAGGCATTGCGATCTTCCGCTCAGGCTCTTGCGTGTAGAGGTGCGCGACGCGCCCGTAGAAGACGAGATTGTCGATGAGCATTCCGCCGAGACCGGTGACGGCCAGCAGGAAAAAGGTAAAAACAAGGGCGCCGGTGAGTTTCAGTAATCCTCGCATGCGACGTTTGGGATGCCCGCTCGTGGGCTTGCGGTTCGCCATAATTACCGGCGGTTCGCTGGAATGCCGACCTGAAATCTCGACGGGCCGCTCATGGCGAGCTAAACGAACATTCCGAGCCCGTAGTTCCCCTGGTTCCCTTAACGAGCTCGCTTCGGCTATTATTCACCCCACTCGACCTGCAAACTTCAGCAACTTTCGTGGCCCATGGCGGAAACGGTTTCAGTCATTTCTGGACACGCGTCTTATCAGGAGTTTCTCTGCGACTTCGCGGATACGATCCGCAGCGCAACTGAGCGCCTGCAAAACATCAGCGACGAACAGAGCGCGCAGCGCACCAGCGAAGAGTGGAGCCCGAAACAGATTCTCGGCCACCTGATCGACTCAGCCACCAACAACCATCAGCGTTTTGTGCGCGGCCAGTTTATCGATCATCTCGACTTTCCCGGTTACGAACAGGAAGAGTGGGTCAGCGCGCAGCGTTACAACGACGAATCATGGCCGGCCGTGATCGAATTGTGGCGCGCTTATAACATGCACCTGCTGCACGTTGTGTCCGTCATACCGCAGCAAGTCCTGACGCAACCACGCGACAAACACAGCCTCGACCGGATCGCTTTCAAAACGGTCGAGCGCAATACGCCGGCGACCCTCGAATACTTGATTCGCGATTACGTCGATCATCTCAAACATCATCTGGACCAAATTTGGAGACGTTCATGGCATACACCTACGAACAACTAAAACACATGACCCTCGCCGATCTGCGCGAGATCGCCAAAGGCAGTGAGCACGAAGCCGTTCAGGGCTACACACAGTTGAATAAGGAACACTTAGTCGGCGCGCTCGCAAAAGCACTCGGCATTCAACACACGCATCACGACGTGGTGGGAATCGACAAGGCCTCGATCAAAGCGCGCATCCGCCAGTTGAAGACACAACGCTCCGCCGCGCT
>DASUOZ010000437.1:0-3240 GCA_036276375.1 Pyrinomonadaceae bacterium
GGTGTCGTACCGGTTTCGAATCCCGGGTTAAGGATCGCGTTTGTACACGCGCCTCCAGCGCCGGCCTGAGACACGCTGAACGTCAAGCCTGCGATCGTCATGGATCCATTTCTTGAGAGCGAGCCAGTGTTTGCAGCAACAGAGTAGTTCACAGTGCCACTGCCGGAACCACTAGCGCCGGACGTGATCGTGATGAAGGAGTTGTTGCTCGCCGCGGTCCAGTTGCAACCAGCCGACGTAGTCACCGTCACGCTTCCTGTTCCACCTGCCGCGGCAAAGCTCGCGCTCGTCGGATTGATTGAGAAGGAACAAGTGCCGCCGCAATCGGCGGGTAGATCAGTCGCCGCAACGTGAGTTGTGCCATCGTTTCCCACCGCCGACACGCCCATGCCGTGCCGTGCAAAAACCGTCCAGATTGCGCAGCGATTTGCGCCGCCGTTCAGGTTCTGATCGGCCTGAAGAATGCCATCACGTGCGTTCAGGAATGATGGACGTGTGGGCGTGAACTTCATTCCGTTGAGCACGATACGGTCTGTGATGGTGGCGCCGAGCTGCGTTCGCAAATCCCAAAGAGTTGCGGCCCAGACTTCGCCGTCTCGGTGGACCTGGAAGCCTCCGGCGCCGACGTCTGCGTACGAGTCGTGTATGGCTGCGGCGGGAACAGTATAAGCGGCCCGCCGAATGCCGTTCGGGTTGTTGGTGACGTACTCGCCAACAGCGCCATCGTTATTGATAGTGATGGCCCAGTAGTCAGACCAACCTTCGCCCATTGCGCCTGACTGGGTGCCGCTCAACGCGGTACTGCCGTTGCCGATCAGGCGGTTTGAGATGCCGTGTCCGTATTCGTGGAAGACGACGTCGCCGTCAACCGAACTATCGCGGTCGGGAGTGGGCGCGGTGAACAGATACTGTTGCATACGCGGCCGCGAACCGTCTGGCGGCGTCGCAAAGTTTGCGTTGTTTGTTCCCGAACCATCCTGCGCTTCTGCGCGAACCGAGTCGTTGCCGGAGCCGCCACGTCCGAAGTTGTTGACCTGGAAGTTGCGCGCTGTCTCGGTAAAGCCAAGGGTGTACGAGAAGTCGTGCATGACGTTGTTGTAGTAGAAGAGATTCGTTACGACGGCAGCCTGCTGTGTCCGTGGATCGACGGTAGTCGAAAACGGAAACGTGAAGTTCTGCGTGGCAGATGAAGCATGGCCCACTGAAAGGCCCGAGGTGTTGTTATTATCCGGCGCGTTGTCAGCGTTCGTATCGAGATAGGCCTCGACGTTGTTGCCGGTGGTTACGGTCGAAGTTCCCATCCAGCCGGCGGCGGTGTTGATAACGGTGTCGCCGACAAATGAAACGAGTTGGCGCGCGCCTTTGTCCGGCGCTTCGGTGTAAACCGTGCCTTGCGCTTCAAACACATAAAGATTGTGACGAAGCAGAAGCTCGCCGGTGTAGGCGTCGAGCAGGATTTCGTACCACTCTTCCGGGCCGACTTCCGCAAAAATGTGCCACGCCAACCGGCTCTCACCGGCGATGCTCACGACGTTCTGTTCTGAGAGTACTTCCTCGAGGTTCAAATCGAGCGGATTGGCAAAGCGAGACATTTCCGTCGTTGACGCTCGCGAATAGGTCTCCACAAAAGACGGGAAGACCGTCCGGCCGGCATGTTCAAACGCCTTCGCGATCGCGTTTGCTTCGTTCATCGCGCCGTTGCGTTTGCGCGGCGGGGCAGCGACGAGAAATCCTTCGCGTACGTTGAGTACTTCGCCGTTTTTGTTAACGACGACCTGCACCTGTCCTTCGAATACCTTTAGACCACCAACAGTCTGTGTGTAGCTGAGGAAGGTAGTTCCCTGATCGTTATCTTCGTTTTCCAGTTTTAGGTCCTGGCTAGCGGCGCCCGGAAGCGCGAAGAGCGAGCCGTGTCGCGCCAGGAAATTGCGGGCGACGTTGTCGGCGGTATCAGATCGTGGTTCTGAAAGAGTGCCGCCGTCGACGAAGAAGTTCTTCATCCCGCCTGCTTGGTTAACTACGGCGCGAAGATTTGCGGCGTGCTCAGGTTTGAGAGACGAACGGAATTGCTCGACCGCGGAAGCTCGAGCGCGAGTGCGAGCGTTCTGCATCGCATTTTGCTTGCCGGAAGTTGAGTTAAGGTCCAGGTCGTTAAACTCGTTGCGACTGGTCAGGCGAATGTCAAAGTTTGGCAGGGCACGACCGGCGGATCCTTGTGGGGATTCGAGTGATGTTCGCTGTTGGGCAGCGTCTGACTTCGATAACGGTAAGACTATGGCAGCCGCAGCGGCCACAGCGAGAACTGTGAGAATCAAAATCTTACGAATCATTTTACGCCTCCTATTGGCTGGGTTGGGTAAGGCAGCACTCGCCCGTTGTACAAGGTGGATGCGCCACCTCATGGTCCGATCAGGTGAGAAATGCCCTAGCTGTTCAATGCTGAGTACTGAGACCCACGGGCTGAGTGAAAACGCGGGAGAATTAGAGGTCTTGAGCGGGACGCAGAGTAGCAGATCGCAGTGAGGGTGTAAATGTGAGAACCCGAAACGATCGCATGGATCGAGCGTTCAATTATTCGCATTCGTTTTTTGTAAAAATGGGATCGGGTGATCCCACAATCGAAGCGTTACCGGTTCCAGAGTCACACGGTTCTTCACAAATCATTGAACTCGTGGCGTGGCACGCTCTTTGAAAATGTTCCGCGCCGTCGACGTGTCACGAGGAGAGCCCATGCAACAACTGATTCAGGATTTGCGCTACGCAGTGCGCGGACTTATCAAGAGACCCGGCTTCACGATCATTGCGGTCATGACCCTGGCGCTCGGTATCGGTGCTAACAGCGCCATCTTCAGCGTCGTCGATGGCGTCCTGCTGCGCTCGCTGCCGTTGCCAGACTCGAAGTCACTCTACGCCATCAACACGGGAGCAGCCACTTTCAACCGCTACGATGGTCCACTCTCGTATCCGGAGTATGAGGATGTGGTCCAACAAACGCGCAGCTTTCAGAACATCGGCGCCTGGTATGACAGTGACGCAAATTTGTCAGACGGGGTGAAACCCGAGCGCTTGATGTTGCGGGTCGTACTTCCCTCACTGCTCCCAACACTCGGAGTCGAGCCGGTGCGCGGTCGTAATTTTCTACCCGAGGAAACGACCACGGGTCGCAACCACGTGGCGTTGATCACATATGGCTTCTGGCAGCGCCGCTTCGGCGGCAATGACGATGCAGTCGGCAAGTCA
>DASUOZ010000438.1:0-8979 GCA_036276375.1 Pyrinomonadaceae bacterium
GGTTGTGTACGATGGCACCTCAGTTGCTCGATTGAGGTCAAGATCTTTATGAAGACACAGCTCACTACGCGACACCCGACGGACGCTGATCGATTAGCGATTCGTCATCGACCAAGCGGCCAACCGGTGATGCACCAGGACTGGGGCAAGCTTCTCTTCCTGCACTGGCGAGTCGATCCAAACCTGATCCGTCATCTCATTCCTGACGCACTCGAGTTAGATCTTTTTGGTGGAAATGCATGGATCGGCATCGTGCCGTTTACGATGTGGGATATTCGCGCCTTTCCGCCGTTTGCGCCGACTGTGCCCGGACTCGACGAGATGCACGAACTGAACGTGCGCACTTACGTCCAGTACCGGGGCGTGCCTGGTGTGTGGTTCTTTTCGCTGGACGTGAACAGTCTTGTAGCGGCGACCACAGCGCGAGCGTTTTTCCACTTGCCCTATCACCACTCCGAGATTGATTTCACCGGCACGCGGAGTTTCAAGTTTCGCTCGAAGAGACACTCAGAAGACGCCGACTTTAAAGCTGCGTGGACGATCGGCGAGGAGTTGCCGCAGCCGCAGCCGGGCACGCGCGAGTTTTTTCTGGTTGAGCGTTACTGCCTGTACGCGGAAAGCGATGGCGACATTTATCGCGCGCGCATTTTTCATCAGCCGTATCCTCTGCGTGAGGCGACGCTGAAGAATTGCGAGACGAATCTGTTTGAGGTCAATGGTCTGCCGGTGCCGAAAAACCCGCCGATCGTTCATTACGCAGAAGAAGTGAACGTCGACATCTGGTATCTCGAACCAGTTGAAGACGACTGAGATCAGTGCTTCAACATTTCGCGGTGGATGTGCGTGATCTCTTCAGCGGGAACTTTCGGCTGGCGATCGTAAGTGAGCAGGCCGTTAATTTCCTGCTCGATGTCGGTCAACTGCGTGTAACAAAAACCGGCGAGGAAAGTTAACATCGAGATCCCTTTCATCAGGTCGCGATATTTTTCGACCAGCTCTTCCGGTCTCTCAAACGAATCATAAAAGCGATAAAGCACGTCGCGCTGCTCGGGTGGAATGTCGGGCGGAATCGCCAGAAAGCCGCCGACTTCCGAGAGCATGATCGGCTGGCCGCGATACATCGAGCCACGCGCGAACAACGGCTTGTCACCAATCCACACCGTCGCCGGCAAGCCTTCTCCCGCCAGCATCTTCTCGTAGCGTTTGACGAGCACGGCTGACGAAGGCGAGTAATCGTGAATCGCGCAAACGTCGGCGATGTCGGTGTGTTCCCAGCCGTCGTTGTCGATCACGGGACGCGTCGCATCGAGACGGCGCGTCGTACGGACCATGCGTTCGATGAACGCGTACTGGCCCGCGTGTTGTTGGGCCAGTTGCGGAAATCCCATGCTCTCGTTCACCGGCACCCACGCGATAATGCACGGATGGTTGTAATCGCGACGCACGGCGCGTTGCCATTCGGCGGACAATTTTTCTTCTGCTTCCAGCGACCACTCGCGCGCGTTCGGCATTTCTTCCCAGACCATCACGCCTAGTCGATCGCACCAGTAAAGCCAGCGCGGATCTTCGATCTTCTGGTGTTTGCGCACGCCGTTGAAGCCAAACGCTTTGGCCCAACCGATGTCGGTTTGCATTGCTTCGTCGGAAGGCGCGGTAAGCAGACCCTGCGGCCAGTAACCCTGGTCCAGGATCATTTGCAGGTAAACGCTTGAGCCATTCAACAAAAACCTGCCGTCACGCAACTCGATGCCGCGCACGCCAAAGTAGGACTTAATCTCGTCGAGCACTTCAGTGCCGTCGTACAAACGGACCGTCAAGTCGTAAAGGTGCGGCGACTCCGGCGACCACAGTTTCGCGTACGGAATGCTCAGGCTCAGATGGCCGGTGGCGACGGCCGTACGCGTTTCTCCGCGCGTCACCAGTTGACCGTGATCGGTAACTTCAACTTCCAGACGCCACGCGGATGACGGCGCGTGCAGATACACGAGCAACTCGACGATGTTGCGCTGTGCATGGGTAACGATGTGCAACTCTTCGATTCGCACTGGCGGCACAGGTTCGAGCCAAACCGTTTGCCAGATTCCGGTGGTGCAGTAGTAGTCGATCTCCTGTGGGATTCCGGTGACTGACTGCTTGCCGCGCGGCTGTGCGGGATCCTGCTTGTCTTCGACGCGCAAGGTCAGGCGATTGACACCGGGTTTGATGTAGGGCGAGATGTCGAATTGAAAAGGAACGTGACCGCCCTGGTTGTGCCCGACTTCCTGTCCGTTAACCCAGATCGTCGACGAATAATCGACGGCGCCGAAGTTCAATAACAGATCGTTGCCGTTCCAGCCCGGTGGAACTTCGAAATCGCGTGCGTACCAGACGCACTCATGAATTGACTTGTCGTTGATGCCTGACAGTTCGGCCTGGTAGCAAAACGGCACGATGATCCGGTGCGGTAACTTGCGGCCGTCGTGCCAACCGAGTTGCAGGCCTTCATTCGCGTCGTCGAAAGCAAACTCCCACTCGCCGTTGAGGTTGAGCCATTCTTCGCGAACAAGTTGTGGACGAGGATACTCGGGGCGTGGAATCGCTGCTTCTTCGGCCATCAGGGTTACAAGATAAACAATAGATTCTTAAAACGCGCAGTGACGTAGCCGCTGCTGTTTTCGTTCGTGAAAATAGCTCTCCAAACCTCGTTCCAGCGAAGGCATCAGGGTGCCTCGCTCACTTGAAAGGGCGCTGAAATGTGGCCGGCGGGCCGCGAGACTCAGCGAAGCATTCGGACGCCCACGCACGTACGTGCGATTGCTGCCGCCCATCTCCGCCACGAGCGCGGCAAAATCAGCCCACGTCGCGGCGCCTTCATTTGCGAGGTGCCAGATGCCGTGCTCGCCGTCGATCAGCAGATCGAGCGCGCCGTTGACGAGATGCGGAACGTATGTGGGCGAGATGGTGACGTCATCGGCGGCGATGAAGTGGTTGCCGTTTGACAAAGAGCGCAAGACCGCGTGGACGAAGTTGAATTCGTCCCATGGGCCAAAGAAAGCACTGGTTCGAATGATCAGCGCCTCGGGATATTGCTTGAGCACTTCCGCTTCCGCGCGAAACTTGCTCAAGCCGTAAACATTCAACGGCGAACCATGATCGCGTTCGATGTACGCTTCGTTCTTGCTGCCGTCAAAGATTAGATCGGAAGAAAACGTGACCAGCGGAATCTCGCGGTCGCCGCAGATCGACGCGAGGTTTGTGGGCCCGGAAACGTTCTCGCGCATGCAGCGATCGACGTCGTGTTCGGCATCGTCGACGCGGACGTAACCGGCGGCATTGATGATGGCCCAGGGCTCGAAACGTTCGACAGCGGCTTTAACGGCTTCTGCTTCGGCGATGTCGAGCTCCTGCCGGTTGAGGAGGTAGTAAGACAGTCCGCGTTGTTCGCACATGCGGGCGAAGGCCTTGCCGAGTGTTCCGGTTGCGCCGGTGATTAGCAACGCGCGGCCGAGGTCGCCGGTCGCGCTTGTGTGTCGCACGCTGGCGGTGATCTCATTCGAGTCGTCAGTCGAGAAACGACCAAATCGCCGCCACCAGCCGGAGCTGTCCAGCACCGGATGATCGTAGTCGTGGCCTGCGGCGAGCGTCTTCAACATCTTTGCCAGTGCTGTCGGTCGTGGGACCGTGCTGCGAAGGTCGAAAACACCCGACTCGTAAAATCCTTCGTCTCGCGTGAGCAGACTGTTCCAATCGAACGAGCCAAACGCGGCCCATGCCGTGACGGCGCGAATGTCTACGCCTTCGTCTCGCAGCGATTGCGCCGCTTTCCAGATTTCTGTAAACCAGCGGAGCTGTTCTTCACGCGTGCAGGCGAGATGTGCTTCGGTGATTGCAAGCGGCCGCTTGTAACGGCTCCACGCTTCCCTGATGAGGCCTTTCGGCCCCAGCATTCCCGCGGGACACGCGCGCACCGCTTCGACGTCGGCATACGACTGCTGCTCGTTACCGCCGTGACTCGACACCGGATAGCGCGCGAGCCGATGGTCCAAAAAGCGCTGGCTCGTAACGTAGTGATTCAACCCGAGAATGTCGGGTGGCAGTGGATTGTCGAGAAACCACTGCAGCTCGTCTGCTTTTATGCCGGCATGACGGAAGTACTGCCACATGAGTTTGCGACGATGCAAACGTCCGCAAAGCAAATCAAACGTGAGCCAGCGCCGTTCGTTTTCAAACCCCGCCTGGTAAGCAAGTTGGCGGGTGCTGTAGGTCTTGCCGAGATCTTCCGTCTGAATCAAGCGCGCGTGCGGGTTCACTTTGCGTATTTCACGCATCGCCAAAACGGTTGCGCGGCACTGGGCCAGAAGCGCTTTGGTGAATGAAAGTGCGTCGTGCTGGTGTGGATACCAATGACCGTAGAGACAACTGAAGCGCGCGGTCGTCAGCGGTTCGTTTACGGGCGTGTAGTCTTCGACCCAGGGAAAGCGTTCTGCTACCGCGCGCGCAAACTGTGCGAGTTTTTCAGGAAACTCCGGGTCGAGCAAATTGGTGTAAGGCGGACCGCTGCCGTGATGGAGCAGGCCGACAATCGGTTTGATACTTATCCGGCGCAGGTAGTTGAGACGTTCGTCCGCCCAGCGCCAATCGAATTCGTCGAGACTACGCGGCGCCGTTCGTTCCCAAAGCACGGGATAGCGAACACACTCGATCCCGAGCGACGCGAGGCGATCGAGATCGGTGATGCGTAACGCGTGCCCGCTGCGCTCGATCTGATCGGAGTATTTGTTTCCTACTCGATTAACTGTCGCTTCCACGCCGGCCCACAGAGCCGGCGTTTCGGCATTTACCGCAGAATCACTCATCTTCTCTTTCAACGTTGTACGTGTCTAGATCTGCCACAGACAGACACAGACCACACGGACAATCCTACGTCTGGGTTACAGGCTGGCGCGGTGACGGCGACGACGGAAGGTGATGGGCTTTCCCGTTCCCATTTCCGTTGCCGCTGCGTGCGATCCCGCTGACCATGACGAGGGCGTCTTTGCGCTTCACGCTGTGCATCTTCGAGTAAACAGTCAGAGCCTGGGCGACGATTTGATCCATGTTGTAATACTTGTACGTCGCCAGCCGGCCGACAAAGTGGACGCCGGGCGTCGTATCGGCCAACTCTTTATATTGCACGTAGATTCCCGCGTTCTCTTTGCGCGGCACCGGATAGTACGGGTCGCCTTCGCTCTGCGGAAACTCGTACACGATGCTCGTCTTCGCGTGCTCCTGACCCGTCAAGTACTTAAACTCGGTCACTCGCGTGTACAAATGCTCGTTTGGATAGTTAACCACCGGCGCGGCCTGATAGACCGCAACGTTGTGCGTCTCGTGTTTGAACTCGAGCGAACGATACGGCAACTTCCCGTAACGATAATCAAAGAACGCGTCCACTGGACCCGTGTAAATCATTTCCCGAAACGGAATATCTTTTTCAACCTCGCGATAATCACAATTCAATAAAACCTTGATATTCGGGTGGTCCAGCATGTTTTCAAACATGCGCGTGTAGCCGTGCAAAGGCATGGCCTGATAGGTGTCCGTGAAGTAACGATCGTCGCGGTTGGTGCGCGTGGGAATGCGCGACGTTACGCTGGAGTCGAGCTCTGACGGATCGAGCCCCCACTGTTTGCGTGTGTAATTGCGAAAAAACTTTTCGTACAGCTCGCGTCCCACCTGGCTGACGACAACGTCTTCCGACGTTTTGATCCGCTCTCGCGGCTCAGCCACTTTCTTAAAAAACTCTTCGACTTCAAACGAGGTCAGACTCAAGCCGTAGAGCGTGTTGATCGTATCCAGATTGATCGGAATAGGAACGATTTGCCCGTCGACGCACGCGCGCACGCGATGTTGGTACGAGCGCCATTCGGTAAATCTCGATAAGTACTCAAAGACCTCGCGTGAGTTGGTATGAAAGATATGCGGTCCGTACTTATGAACGAGTATGCCGTCCTTGTTGTAATGATCGTACGCGTTGCCGCCGATGTGCGGACGCTTATCACAAAGCAACACCTTCTTGTTCGAGCCCCTTGCCAGCCGTTCCGCGAGCACGCTGCCCGCGAAACCGGCGCCTACAATCAGATAATCAAACACGGTCGAATTCCCCCTTGCCTTCCGAGATTTGTTCTTAAGCTGCCACGCCGCGGCGCCCTTGCCCCGCGCGTGCGACCAGCGCTGCGCGTGTCTTCTTCGCCACCGCTTCGTCGATCAGCCGCGACATGCGCGCCCACGTTTCGTCCCACGACATCGTTGCGAGAAATCGGTCGACCGTCTCCAGCCACTGTTTGCGGTTCGTTCCTGATTTCAGCAAGTCGTCTATCGCCGCCGTAAACTCCTGCGCATCGCCGGCAATGCGAACTAATCCCATCTGACCGTAAGGGGTAACGACGTCCCGGATCGGCGTTGAAACAACGGGCTTTCCGGCCGCCAGGTATTCAGGTGTTTTTGTCGGGCTGATGAATCGAGTTGACTCGTTTTGCGCAAACAACAGTAACGCCACGTCCCAACCGGCGATGTACGCCGGCAGTTCCTGGTAACTCTTGGCGCCGAGATAATGAATGTTTTCGCGCTGCGGCAAGGTTCCCGGATCGATCTTCACGACCGGACCGACGATTACGTATTGGTAGTCGGGCCGATTGCGCGAGATCTGATCGAGTAGTTCGACGTCGAAGCGTTCATCGACGACGCCGAAAAAACCGAGACGCGGATGCGGAATGTGCTTTTGATCTTCAGGTTCTGCGATGGCGGTACGCGCCTGCGTAAAATGCTCGCGATCGATGCTGCTTGGGAACGCAAACACGGAGTGATGCTGGTCACATTTCGCTTCGTAAAGGCTCTGGCCGCCAGTGAAAACGAGATCGGCAGCTTTAAACAGCTCGCGTTCGCGATGTTTCAGACATTCCGGCGCTCCTTTAAACGCGGAAAGCTCGTCCATGCAGTCGTAGATCACCGAGAGCGGACGCAGGTTCCGCGTAAAATCGAGCGCCATCGGCGTGTAGTACCAGACCAGATACTGCGCGATGTGGTTTTCGACAAGCAGCCTTTGCACCATGTCATGCAAAACGGCGAGCTTCGCTACTTCGCTGCACAACCCTTCGGGCAAATGAGGCACAACAACATATAAATTTGTTTCGCGCTCCGATACGTCCAGCCGCATCGAGCCGTTATCGAAAACAGGCTCTTCTACGAAGAAGACGCGGCGCTCACGGGCGCACCGTTTAAGCAGGTGTTGCGGACGTTGATAAACGAAATCCCAACGCAAATGGGAGAAGCAAATCAGATCCGGTTTGTTCTGGTTGGCATTTAGAGTGTAGTTATCAGCGTGCACGAGTCAATCCTCCTGCGCAAAGCAGTCTTCGGAGTTAATTGTCGGAGATATCTTCCGTAGTTGGAGCTATCTCTGGACCCGACGGAAGAGGTTCAGCCGGAATCGAGTAACCGTAAATGCGATTCGGCGGGATAGTCTCTTAGACGACGCACATTGTCGTCCGCAAAGATGTCATAATTGTCGCCAGATCGTCATTTTAGATTCCTCTGAAACCGCCCGCGCTTTGTTTCCATACAACCACCAGCGCGTTCGTTTATTTTCCGTCCGAAACAATAAGCAGGCATGGTCGCGCTAAGTAGCTGAGCAAATTAAGTGCCCAAGGGTTCTTCTACTTAGCACGCGTTAGTCAGGCAGTTGGAGGTGCGATTTGTAGCAGTGCGTCGAGTTGATCGCCGGGAAGAGTTTCGACAGATTCGAGACCGCGGCGAAAGATGCGCGCACCGGAAGATCCTTTCAACGTCGTCACGCCGTTCTCGAGACGCAGCATTGCTCCTTCGCGTAGTGCCGCGACCGGTGTGCTGTCTTCCTCGAGAAATTGAAGTAACCGTTGTTCGCGTGTCTCTCCCATGTGGGTTGAATCCGGGTCCGGGTCGAGGTAGTGAGGATTGATTTGAAACCAAACCAGGCCGAGCGCGTTGAACGAGGGCGGCTCGACGATGGGCATGTCGTTCGTTGTTTTGATAGTCGGCGCCGCGACGTTGGAGCCGGCGCTGGACCCGATGTAGGGCATGCCTCCGCGCACGCGTTGGCGAATCGGATCGAGCACATTGAAATCGTAGAGGGCTTTCAGCAGGCGAAAGGTGTTGCCGCCGCCGATGAAGATCGCTTCCGCGTCGTTTACCGCCCGCACGGGATGCGCCGTCGCATGGATCGACGACAACTGATAACCCATCTTCGCGAAACGTTGTTGCGCGGTTGCGGCGTAAGCGTCGCGGTCGTGTAATGCGTAAGGCACAAACAACACGCGCTTCACCCTTCCATCGTCGCCGAGGAAATCGCGGATCTCGGTCTCGGCGTGATCCAAATAACCGCCGCCGTACAGTGTCGAATTGCTAATGAGTAACAACTGCATAGATCACTCCTCCAACGGTTTCACAAATTGCCGCGAACGTCGTGAATAACATAGATGGGCCCGGCGTGGCGACACTCAACCCGACGGCCGTCAAGATCCCTCCTGCTATGTACGCTAGCGGACATCCACACAACGATTTTGCAAACGCGGCGTGTACTGAAAACAAACCGGGCGGTTCAAAACCTACAGCACTTCGGACCGGCACCGAAGTTGCTCGTTTTCAAGCACACAGAATCAGTTTTCAAGGAGGGATCCGCCAATGGAAAGTAAGGCAAAGATCTTCGGTCACGCAATTCATCCGATATTGATTGTCTTCCCGCTCGGCCTCTTAGCGACGGCGGTGATTTTCGACGTGCTCTATCTCGCAACTGCGAATAGCACATGGTCGGTTGTCGCCTTTTGGATGATCGCTGCCGGCTTGATTGGCGGTCTGGTCGCTGCATTGTTCGGTTTGATCGACTACTTGTACATCCCGAGGGGGACACGCGCGAAACGGATCGGAATGTATCACGCGATCGTCAATGTCGGCGCCATGGTTCTTTTCGCTTTGAGTTTGTACCTG
>DASUOZ010000439.1:0-5588 GCA_036276375.1 Pyrinomonadaceae bacterium
CAAGCTGCGCAAGATTTATCGTGGTGTGAATCCCGAAGGTCACGAGCAAGTGCTGCTCAACGACATCAAGGAGATGCAGGCGCAGGGCTTTGGGGCCCACGGATAAAAGCCTGAATTATGCTGGCATACGTGTTTTGGCATTGGCCGCAGGCGAGTGTAGATACTGAAGTTTACGTGTCTCACCTGGAAGCGTTTCATCGCACGCTTGCGGCCAATCGCCCGCCGGGTTTTCAGCGTTCGGTCGTGTTTCGCATTGAAGACGCTGACTGGTTGCAGACACGTGGACCAGCGTATGAAGAGTGGTACGTGCTTGACGGTTCTGCCGCGATGGACCCGTTGAACGACGCGGCCGTTTCGGGCGCGTGCGAGGCGCCGCACAATCTGGTGGCGCGAGAAGCCGCCGGCGGAACTGGCGGGCTGTATCGACTACGAGCGGGTGAAGAAATCTTGAGTGAAGCGCGATTTGCTGTTTGGTTATCCAAGCCGGAAAACGTGACCTATCGGGATTTTTACGAAGCGCTCGCTTCCTTGACGTCACAACCTAACGTCGCGCTTTGGGGCCGACAGATGACGCTTGGTCCAACCACTGAGTTTTGCCTGCACAGCCAAACGCCGGTTCAACTGCCGCCGGGCTACACCGGACGCCGGCTTCCTATGACTGCCGTTATCGGTGGTTAGTCCGTGGCCAGAACCGCCAGCAACGGACAGTGATCTGACGCCGCCCTGATGCGCTCGTCGGGCTCAGTGATTACTTCACATTCGATCAGGCGTTCCTTGAAAGCACACGGCAGAAACACGTAATCCAATCGCACGCGCTGGTCCCACGTCGGAAAAGTGTAGCCCTTAACGTCCGGGTGCAACGTCCGGTAGCCGTCGCAGTAACTCGCGTCCAGTACGAATTGAATCGTCTCGCGTTGCAGTTGGCGCCCGCTGATCCAGATCAACGCGCGGATCCACGCGGGCATGCGTTTGATCTCGAGCGCTTCGCCGGGCGCGAGCGTGTTGAAGTCGCCGACGAGAACGTGAAAACCGTTCTGATGTCGTTTGATGCCTTCGAGCAACGAGCGTATCTCGCGTGCACGCCGGCGTTCGTCCCACTTCGAAAACCGCGCACTCAGGTGCAGACCAAAGATGCGTGTATCGCTGTTGTCGGGAACGATTTCCATAAACGAATGGCGCGCGCCGGCCGGATAGTGCCACTCGTGGTAACCGATTTTTTGTTTGCTGATGTAGCCGATCGAGTGATGGCGCCGTGAAGCCCAGAACGGGAATCCGGTGTCTTTTGCCAGGCGCTCGATCACGTCCGGGTAGATGGCCTCCTGAAAGACGACCAAATCGGGGGCCGCGGCTTTGATTGTTTCTGCGAGTGCTTGTTCGCGGCCCGACCCACCGAAGCGGATGTTGTAACTGAGCAGCTTCAGCGTCACGCGCCTTCCTCAGGATGAACGACGACGTAGTACGGTTCGCCAAACAGAATGTCGCGGCTATAGAGGACGAGGCTCGACGTCGCCTGGAAGTTTACCGGGCGTTCGAGTAGTTGCTGCAACGACTCGCGCAACGGGTTGAGGCTCGGAGCGACGTTTGGGTCTTTATCGCACAACGGTTTTGTGTGGAGGCTGGGGATGTAATAGGCATCCGCGTCCCACAGTTCCATTACCTTGCTGCCGACGAGTGTCACGTCGAGATCGCTGGTGTTTTTGCCTTGCGAGTCGAACGGGGTTCCGTCTTCGTGACGCATGTTGGTGACGACGCTGCCGCGCAGGACGATTCCTGTGCCGGGCGGAAGTCCTTGTTGAAGTTTGCGGTAGAAGGCGATGAGGAGACGTTCATCGCCGCCGAACGCGAGCGTCAGGATACGCGCGCGAAGCTCGTTTTCGCTCATTTCGTGAGCATCTTTTGGCATAAGCGGACTCTTAGGTTGAGTATGCAAGTACCACCGACTCCGTCGGCGGGATTCTAGCAAAAGGTTGGGGGGCTCGTAGGGTTGGGTCTAAAAGTACCACAGGGTTCGGGGAGAGACGCGTGTTGTGTCCGGGCAACATCGACCTCCAGATCGGCAACGACGGGAACGTGGTCGGAAGCGAGCGTCTCAACCACCCACGCTTTCTTCGCTCGCACACCCTGACGGCTGAATATGTGATCGATCCGCTTCGCGGGTTTGTCAGCCGGATAACTGAACCCGTCGCCGGTCGCACCACTCACGACCCACGCGTCGTCAAACTTCGTGCGCATCAGTTGATACGAACTTCCCGACGGCACGTCATTCAAATCCGCCACGACAATCAGCGGCCCTTTTACATCCGCGAGATGTCTCATCAACTGCTCGGTTTCAAACAGACGTCCGTCTTCAAACTGGTAATCGAGATGCGTCGTGACAAACGTCAGCGGCTTGCGGTCCACCTCGACTTCGACCAGCAACATCCCGCGCCGTTCCGTCTCGCGCTTGTTTTCAAACATGCGGTGGACCGTGTTCTTGATCGGAAAACGCGACAGGATCGCCACGCCATACTTCCCGCCTTGATAGTCCAAATTCGGCGCGAACGCGTATTCCATTCGCGTCATCGCAGCGAGCTCGGCGATCTCGTCCTTCCCTTCCGTTCGCTTAACGCCGCGATCTACTTCCTGCAAACCAACCAGATCGGGACGCTCGCGATTGATCACGTCCGCGATCCGTTGCAGGTCGAGCTTCTTGTCCATGCCGACGCCGACGTGGATGTTGTAAGTCATCACGCGCAGCGTCTTTTTGGCGAAGACGGACGAAACGCAGATGGTAAAGAAAACTACGAGGAGAGCAGTCCGTTTGATCAGTGTCATCCCGTGGCTGAACTCGCGTTGAAGTTTTTACTGGCGTAAGAACGGTGTCGATCTTAACATGACCGCGTGCTCCCCTGGCTTGCCATGTTCTGCGCCGCGTTCGCCGCCGGCGCAATCAATTCCATTGCCGGGGGCGGAACCCTAATCACTTTCCCTGTCCTCATCTGGCTCGGCCTCGATCCGAGGGTCGCAAACGGAACCAGCACGGTCGCTCTCTGGCCCGGACTTTTTGGCGGTCTCTTCGGTTACCGGCGCGAGCTCGAAAACAGTTCGCCGATACTCATCCGGCTTGGTCTAACCAGCATTGTCGGCGGCGCTGTCGGTGCGTGGTTGCTGATCGTGACGCCGTCGGCGGTGTTCGCCCAACAAGTACCGTTTCTGATCCTCTTTGCGACGCTGCTGTTCATGTCCAACGGGCCGATTAATAAACGCCTGCGCCTCGGTTCGCTTGAAGGCAGCCCGACAAAACTCTATTGGACCGGCGCGATGGTGTTTCAGTTTTTCTCGGCGATCTACGGCGGCTACTTCGGCGCCGGTAACGGCATCCTGATGCTCGCGGCGATGGGCCTCCTGGGCCTTCACGACCTGCATCGCGCGAACGGCATCAAGAATTTTCTCGGCATCTGCATTAACAGCATCGCCGTGGTGAGTTTCGCGTATGCCGGACTGGTGGTTTGGCAGGACGCCCTCGTGATGGCCGGCGGCGCGCTCGCGGGTGGTTACTTTGGCGCGAATATGGCGGTGCGCATTGGACAGGCTTGGGTGCGCCGAGGCGTGATCGTGATCGGGTTCGTAATCTTCGTCGCGATGGTGTGGAAATTGCGCCAATGAGCACTCACAAACTCCCGCGCGAGTTCTACACGCGTGCAAACGTGCTAACAGTCGCTCGCGAGCTACTCGGAAAGCTTTTGGTCGTGCCTGATGAAGACGGCCGGCGTGTTTCGGGAATGATTGTGGAAGTTGAAGCGTATCGTGGTCCTGAAGACCGCGCCTCACACGCGTACGGCGGACGCCGCACAAAACGGACGGAAACGATGTACCGGAAAGGCGGCATCGCTTACGTCTACTTTGTTTACGGC
Organism: Pyrinomonadaceae bacterium; assembly: GCA_036276375.1. Taxonomy (GTDB): domain Bacteria; phylum Acidobacteriota; class Blastocatellia; order Pyrinomonadales; family Pyrinomonadaceae; genus PSRF01. The sequence goes on from DASUOZ010000439.1 coordinate 3,894, forward strand.
ATGTATTACCAGTTCAACGTCGTCAGTAACGTCACTGATGTTCCGCACGCGATCCTCGTGCGCGCGCTCGCGCCCGTTGAAGGTATCGAACTGATGCGCGAGCGACGGCGCCAGCATCCGGACCACAATCTCACGAACGGGCCAGGCAAACTGTGCATCGCGCTGAATATCGATCGCGCCCTCGACGGCGCCGACCTCTTGGCGGATCGCGTTTGGATTGAAGAGTATGAGCCGGTTCCCGCGCGGCGCATCGCCCGCGGCCCGCGCATTGGCATCGACTACGCCCAGGAGTGGATCGACAAACCGTGGCGTTTCTGGATACGCGATAATTCGTATGTCAGCCGGCGAAGTTGATATATCATCAGCGCCGGAGGTTCATTCTCATGCAAAAAGTCTCACGTCATCTCATCAACGTCACACTTCTCTTCTCAATAATCCTCGCACCGCTGAGCGCGACGCGCGCCGCGGATTTCAAACGCGAGGTCATCTACCAAATCATTACCGACCGTTTCTTCGACGGCAGCACCAGTAACAACAACCCGGCACAGAGTTCCGGACTCTACGACTCCACCAAGACAAACTGGCGCGCCTACTGGGGCGGCGATCTCGCCGGCATTCAACAGAAGATGTCGTACCTCGCGGGTATGGGCGTCACCGCGATCTGGATCTCGCCGCCCGTCGATAACCTGAACACGAACATTCCCGACGGGAGCGGCAATCCGACCGCGTCATATCACGGCTATCAGGCCCGTGACTTCAAACGCATCGAAGAACACTTCGGCAACTCGAGTAACACCTGGACCGAGTTCGACAACCTCGTAACCGCCGCGCACGCAAACGGAATCAAAGTCATCGTCGACTTCGCGCCCAACCACTCGACCCAAAACAACGCCGGCGAGTTTGGCGCGCTCTACGACAACGGCGCGTTTCTCGGTAACTTCACCAGCGATACCAACGGCTACTTCCACCACAACGCCAACATCTCCGGCGGCGGTTGGGACGATCGCTACCAGGTTCAGTACTACACGCTGTTCGATCTCGCCGACATCAACCAAATGCACCCGACGATGGATGGCTACCTCAAAGCGGCCGCGCAGCTCTTCCAACAACACGGCGTCGACGGCTTCCGCATCGATGCCATTAAACACCTCAACTGGGGCTGGCAGTACAGTCTGGCAAACTCGATCTACACCTTCGGCGATAGTTTCCTGTTCGGCGACTGGTTCCAGGGCAACACGTCCGACCCGCTCTATCACGACTCCTACAAGTTCGCGAACAAGAGCGGTATCTCAATGCTCGACTTTCCACTCAACACAGCGATCCGCAACGTGTTTGGCGGTAACGCCAACTTCTCCGAGATCGATTCGGTCATCACGCAGACGGGCAACAACTTCACCTGGAAAGAGGATCTCGTCACCTTCATCGACAACCACGACATGGCGCGCTTCCTCTCCATCAACAATAACAACAACCGTCTGCACGAAGCGCTCGCGTTTACGTTAACGAGCCGCGGAATTCCGTGTATCTACTACGGCACCGAGCAGTATCTGCACAACGACACGAGTGGTGGCACGGATCCTTACAACCGTCCGATGATGACAAACTTCAGCACGAGCACGACTGCGTATCAGCTCACGAGCGCGCTCTCAACACTCCGTCGCAACAACACGGCGATTCCGTATGGCTCGATGACCC
>DASUOZ010000440.1:0-3370 GCA_036276375.1 Pyrinomonadaceae bacterium
ATCGGGAGCAATGCCACGATCATCGCAGGTGTGACGATCGGTGAGAACGCGTTGGTCGGTGCGGGCGCGGTGGTAACGAACGACGTGCCTGACTTCGCGATCGTCGCGGGCGTGCCGGCGCGGGTGATCGGCGACGTTCGCAATCGTACGACATGATCAAAGTCGGTGTAATCGGCTACGGTTATTGGGGACCGAATCTGGTGCGAAACTTTATGGCCGCGCCTGATTCGGAGGTGACGCGCGTTTGCGATGTGCGCGCAGAGCGCATCGCTCCGCTGCAAAAGGTCTATCCGGGAATCAAGACGTGCAGCGACTCGACCGCGCTCATTAACGATCCGCAGATTGATGCGGTCGTGATCGCCACGCCGGTGTCGTCGCATTTTGATCTGGCGCTGGCGGCGTTGCAGGCCGGCAAGCACGTGCTGGTTGAAAAACCCCTGGCAACACGATCCGATCACGCGCGCCGGCTAATTGATGAAGCCGGGCGGCGGAATCTAGTGCTGCTGGTGGACCATACGTTTGTCTACACCGATGCTGTGCGCAAGATCCGCGAACTGATCGCGTCGGGACAGCTCGGCGAGATCTATTACTACGATGCCGTGCGCGTGAATCTCGGACTCTTTCAACACGACGTCAATGTAATCTGGGATCTCGCGATTCACGATCTGTCGATCATGGATTACGTTTTGCCGGCGAAGCCAATCGCTGTTTCGACGACGGGCATCAGTCACATTCCGGGACAACCGGAAAACGTCGCCTACATCACGCTCTTTTTTTCCGGCGCGCAGATCGCGCACGTCCACGTCAACTGGTTGACGCCGGTGAAAGTTCGCCACACGCTGATCGGCGGCAGTGAAAAGATGATTCTTTACGACGATCTTGAACCGAGCGAGAAGCTGAAGGTTTACGACAAAGGCATCAGCGTCACGCCGCGACAGGAAGACGTTTACAAAATGCTCGTGAGCTATCGTTCCGGCGACATGTGGGCGCCACGACTCGACAACACCGAAGCACTCCAAACCGAAGCGCTGCACTTTATCGATTGCATCGAAAACAATCGACGGCCCGACACCGACGGCGCCGCCGGTCTGCGCATGGTGAGCATGATCGAAGCCGCGGAAACGTCGCTGCGTGATCGCGGGCGCTTAATTGAACTGCAACTTTAGCCACAAAGAGGCACCAGAAGCACAAGGCCGGTCGTGAGACCTAAACTCGCTTTCTGTGCCTTTTGTGCCTCTTTGTGGAAACTCTATAGCGATGCGTCTCTGGATCGATCTCGCAAACTCGCCGCACGTTCCGTTCTTCAAGGCGCTTGCGGCAAGGTTTGTCGAACGCGGTCACGAGATCGAAACGACGGCGCGCGCGTTTGCCGAAACCGTGCCGCTTGCGAAAGCCGCCGGGTTTGAAGCCCACGTCGTCGGCACACACGGTGGCCGGCAAGTCTCGGCTAAGGCCGGCAACCTCATGAGCCGTGCGTGGTCGCTGGCGAACTGGGCACGCAAGCGCGAATTCGATCTGGCCATCAGTCACAACTCGTATTCACAAATCCTGGCGGCGCGCGCCTTGCGAATCCGCCGAGTGACGCTGATGGACTATGAATATCAACCGGCGAATCATCTGGCCTTTCGTTTGACGTCGCGAATCATCGTGCCGGCCAGTTTTCCGGCGAGGCGTTTGCGGCGCTATGGGGCGAGCGTGGGCAAGGTGCGCCGCTATCACGGAACGAAGGAAGACGTTTATCTCGCCGATTTCCAGCCCGATCCGGCGTTCGCTAAGCAGTTGTGCGAACTGAGGTATAGCCCGGATAATGTGCTGGTCCTGATGCGTCCCCCCGCGCACGACGCCTTATACCACCGTTTTCAGAACAAGCTGTTTGATCAGGCGTTAGCGCTGCTTTTGGGAAAAGCAAACGTGCAGGTCGTGTTGTTGCCACGCAACGAAGCGCAGCGCGCGACGTATGCTGCGCGCGCGAACGACCGTTTGATCGTGCCGCCAAAGCCGTTGGACGGTGCGAACCTGATCGCAGCCAGCGACCTCGTGATCAGCGCCGGCGGAACGATCAATCGCGAGGCCGCGGCGCTCGGTGTTCCGGTGGCGAGCATTTACGGGGGGCAGTGGGCCGCGGTTGACGAGGAGCTTGTAAACCAAGGCCGGTTGCAACGAATCGCGAGTTCCGAAGACTTGCACAAGTTGCCGGTCCAGAGGAAGTCCTCATCAAAACCGCGCCGGGCTGTTGCGGTGATCGATGAAGTCGTGGGCCTGATCCTGGAATAAGAGCCAGTTCATGAGAGCCGAACGCAAACGACAACGATTTACGGACGCGAGCGCGGTGCGTGTGCCGGGACGCGCGCCGAAGTGGATCATTCCGACGGTCAAGACGTTGCTGGTCGTGACTGACGCACTCGCGGCGGCGGGTTCGTTCATCATTGCGTTTTATCTTCGTGAGGGCATTTCGGCTTTTAAGGACAGTGGTTTCGGCTGGAGCAATGAGTTTGCGCCGTATGCAGCGTTGCTGCTGTTTGTGGTTGGGATACGGCTGCTATGTTTTCGTTACTGCGATCTGTACCGCCTGCGCGGTGAGTTTTCTTTTGTAGAGGACGGTATTCGAATTTTCAAAGCGACTGCGATTGGGTCGTTGGTGATTGTAGCGGTGGCGTTTTTGTATCGCGGCGGATTTGAGTTTCGCGCGTTCTCATACGCGCGCGGTGTTTTTATCGTCGATTTCTTTCTGGTTTTGGTTAGCGTCGTTGCGATCAGGTTTGTGATACGTTCCGCGCAAACGCTCGCGCGACAACGACAGATCAATTTGATTCCCACGCTCGTCGTTGGGCGTGGTCCGGAAGCCTCGCTGTTCATCCGCGAGATGCGCGAACGGCCCGCGCTCGGCTATCGCGTCATTGGCGTGGTTGACACGCAGACGCCTGAAGCGCACCAGATTGGCACGTACGAAGGCGTGCCGGTGATTGCGACGCTGGAAGGCTTGCCGGAGGCAATTCGCGATTCCGGTGCGAACGAAGTGATCATTGCCGATCCGCAGGTGAGTGGCGATGCGCTGTTTGAAGTGATGATGCGTTGCGGCCGGCGGCGCGGTGTCGAGTTTCGGATCGCGCCGAGTTTGTTTAATTGCCTGCCGCGCAAAACCGAAATCGATCAGATCGGCGTGCTGCCGATGATTCGCCTGTTTCGCGAACCGCTCTCGCGCGGCGCACGAATGCTGAAGCGAACGTTCGACATCGCGTGCTCGGCGCTCGCAATCGTGGTGCTGTTTCCGCTGTGGCTGATGCTCGCGTTGCTGATCAAGTTGGATTCGAGAGGGCCCGTGTTCTACACGCAGGAACGCGTGGGCATGGACGGGCGGCTGTTTCTGCTT
>DASUOZ010000441.1:0-2323 GCA_036276375.1 Pyrinomonadaceae bacterium
TAACATTCCCGACTTCACGCGTTACGCACGTTCGCAGAAATCGCAAATGTTGGGCCAGGCACTCGGTCTTCCGCTGACGATGACGGCGTTTGCTTTTATCGGCGTTGCGGTGACGAGTGCAACGCTGCTGATTTATGGCATGGCGATTCCGAATCCGGTGGACCTGATGTCGCGGTTCGATAATGTGCTGATAATCCTCTTTGCCACTGCCGTGATTTTTATCGCACAGCTAACAACGAACATGGCCGCAAACGTTGTCTCGCCGTCAAACGATTTCTCCAACCTGAATCCGCGGCTCATTTCGTACGTAACCGGCGGTCTGATCACAGCCGTCATCGGCATTCTGATGATGCCGTGGAAACTGATGGCGTCAATGGGTGCGTACATCTTTACCTGGCTGATCGGTTATTCGGGTTTGATGGGTGCGATTGCGGGCATTTTGATCTGCGACTACTGGGTCATTCGCAACCAACGTCTGAATCTGGAGGGCTTGTTTGATCCGAACGGGCCGTATTCGTATGGCAACGGTTTCAACTGGCGGGCGATCATCGCGCTTACGGCAGCGGTCGCGCCGGTCGTTCCAGGGTTCTTGCGCGCAGCCGTAACGCCGGGCGGACAAGTCAGCGACCCAACGCTGTTTGATCAACTCTATACTTATGCATGGTTCGTTACTTTTGCTTTGGGATTCGTCATATACTACGTCTTAACAGCATCGACCTCGATGCGCGAAGGGAGCCGATGATGCCACGCACTGTTAAATGTGGATTAATTCAATGTACGAACGCAGCGCCGACGGACCTGCCGATTGAAGAGATCAAGCGCCTCAATATCGAGAAGCACCTGACGTTTATTGAACTAGCCGCCGAACAGGACGTCCAGATCATCTGCATGCAGGAAGTTTTTACGACGCCTTATTTCTGCGCCGAACAACAGACGCGCTGGTACGAAGCCGTTGAGCGCATTCCCGATGGTCCAACCGTGCGCCTGATGCAGGAAGTCGCGAAAGACCACGGCATGGTCATCATCGTGCCGATCTACGAAGAAGAGATCACCGGCGTTTACTACAACACGGCCGCCGTGATCGATGCCGACGGGAAGTATCTCGGCAAGTATCGTAAGAACCACATTCCGCACGTTAATCCCGGCTTCTGGGAGAAGTTCTACTTCCGTCCCGGCAATCTCGGTTACCCCTGTTTCGACACCGCTTTCGCGCGCGTCGGCGTGTACATCTGTTACGACCGGCATTTTCCGGAAGGCGCGCGAGCGCTCGGGTTGAACGGCGCGGAAATCGTTTTCAATCCTTCCGCCACTGTGGCGGGGCTGTCTGAATATTTATGGCGGCTCGAGCAGCCGGCACACGCAGTGGCGAATGGTTACTTCATCGGCGCGATCAATCGCGTCGGTCACGAGCAGCCGTGGGACATCGGCGAGTTTTACGGGCAGAGTTACTTCTGCGATCCGCGCGGACAGTTCCTTGCTGAAGCGCCGCGTGATAAAGATGCGCTCGTAGTTGCCGATCTCGATCTCGACAAGATTCGTGAGGTTCGGAACACGTGGCAGTTTTATCGTGACCGGCGGCCGGATACGTACGGCGCCCTCGTCGCCGATTAAAACCGTCCACAGATTACACCGATAACACAGAGACAACTCTGTGTAATCTGTGGATTGAATGGAGCAATCTTTATGGACTTATCCATTACTGTTAACGGAATGAAGTTCCCCAACCCGTTTGTGTTGGGTTCGGGTCCCCCGGGCACGAACGCGCGCGTGCTCGCGAAGTCGTTCGACGCTGGTTGGGGAGGCGCCGTTGCGAAGACTGTCAGCCTCGAGTCCGCGAAGGTCGTGAACGTCGTGCCGCGTTATGGAAAACTCCGTTCGCGTCGCACCGGTGAAGTGATCGGGTTCGAAAACATCGAGTTGATTTCCGATCGACCGATCGACGTTTGGCTCGACGAGTTTCGCCAGATCAAGAAGGAGTATCCAAACCACATCCTGATCGCGTCGATCATGGAGGAGTACGAGAAGAGCCGTTGGCAGGAGCTCACGCGGATGGTCCAGGAAACCGGTGTCGACGGTTTCGAGCTCAACTTCTCGTGCCCGCACGGCATGACCGAACGCAAGATGGGGTCCGAGATGGGCGAGCATCCGGATCTCACTGAAGAAGTGACGAGCTGGGTGACGGAAGTGGCCAAGGTTCCTGTTTGGGCCAAGATGACGCCCAACATTACAAACATTCGCGAGCCCGCGATGGCGGCGGTGGCTGGCGGCGCTGTCGGAATTTCTGCGATCAATACAATCTTGTCCGTGATTGGCGTCGATCTTG